>CANMZR010000337.1 GCA_947502375.1 Polyangiaceae bacterium | reverse complement strand
CTCTGCTAAACGCAATTGGCACGGGCGGCCCAACTGGCGTAGGTGGCGTGAATAACGCAACGGGCGCGGGTGGCGCAACGGGCGCGGGTGGCGCAACGGGCGCAGGTGGCGCAACTGGCTCGACTGTTACGGATAGCGCGACTGGCGCGGGTGGCGAGAAGCCCGGCTGCCTCGCCGACCAGCTCGAATGCGGAGGCGTGTGCGTCGAGCCTGCGGTCGACCCGCTTCATTGCGGCAGCTGCGACAAGGCGTGCAGCGCGGCCAATGCATCGTCGTTGTGCACCGACGCGGCCTGTGCTCTTGGAGCCTGCAACGACGGCTTCGGCGATTGCAATAAAAGCAGCGCTGACGGTTGTGAAACGGCGCTCACGTCGGACGGAGTGAACTGCGGCAGCTGTGGCAAGGCGTGCGGCATGGGTCAAGTCTGTGTCGCCAGCGCGTGCGCAGCCTGCCCGAGCGGTACCACCACCACCTTCGCGGCAAAGGTTGATTACGTGACCGGCGCGGCCCCTCGGAGCGTGGCCGTCGGTGACTTCAACGCGGATGGCATGCCCGACCTCGCGGTTCCGAACCAGAACGCCAATACCGTGAGTGTGCTCCTCAACAACGGCAACGGAACCTTCGCCGCGAAGGTGGACTACCCCACCGGCTTGAACCCTCCGAGCGTGGGCGTCGGTGACTTCAACTCGGACGGCAAGCCCGACCTCGCGGTCACGAACCACTTCTCCAATACCGTGAGCGTGCTGCTCAACAACGGCGCTGGCACCTTCGCCGCGAAGGTGGACTACCCCACCGGAAAGTCCCCTCACGGCGTGGCCGTGAGTGACTTCAACGCCGATGGCAAGCCCGACCTCGTTGCCGCGAACCTCAACGCCAACACCGTGAGCGTGCTGCTCAATAGCGGCAACGGCACCTTCGCCGCGAAGGTTGACTACCCCACCGGCGCGGGCTCCTACGGCATCGCGGTGGGTGACTTCAACGCGGACGGCAAGCCCGACGTCGCCGTCCCGGGCTACTTCAGCAGCACCGTGAGCGTGCTGCTGAATAATGGCGACGGCACCTTCGCCGCAAAGGTGGACCACGCGGCCGGCGCGTTCCCTTGGAACGTCTCCGTCGGTGACTTTAATGCGGATGGCAAGCCCGACCTCGTCGCCGTGAATGAGACCGCCAGTGCCGTGAGCGTGCTGCTGAATAACGGCACCGGCACCTTCGCCGCAAAGGTGAGCTACACCACCGGCGCCTCTCCTCTCGACGTGTCCGTCGGTGACTTCAACGCGGATGGCAAGCCCGACCTCGCCGTCGCGAACTACGGCGCCGATACCGTGAGCGTGCTGCTCACTAACGGCAAAGGCACCTTCGCCGCGAAGGTGGACTACGTCACCGGCACGAAGCCTCTTGGTGTCGCTGTCGGTGACTTCAACGCGGATGGCAAGCCCGACCTCGCCGTCGCGAACTACACCGACAACACCGTGAGCATTCTCCTAAACGGGTGCCAGTGACGGTGGCGCCCCGGCATTTCACAAGCTCGTTGCGCTGATGCTTGGCTATCGAAACATTCTGAAAGAGCCCGAGCTTTGCCGTGAATGACGGGGTGTCGAACACCCCCGCGGTGGCGTCGAGCATCCGCATGGAACCCGAGCGCAACCCGTACTAGCCTCGAGTGACATGGCTGACATCGACGTGATCCGCCAGGCTCTTCGAGCGCCCCTCGAAGGTACGTCCTTTGAAGGACTTGGCTCGAAATACCAAGGAAAAGTCCGCGATTGCTACGTTTCCGACAACTTCCCTGACACTGGGGGTCGCCGCACGATCATCACGACCGACCGCATCAGTGCTTTCGACCGCGTCCTCGGCACGCTGCCGCTGAAGGGGCAGCTCCTGCAATGGGTCAGCTCGTTTTGGTTCGAAGAGACCAAAGGCATCGTGCCGAACCACGTCCTCTCGGTACCCGATCCGAACGCCATGATCGTCAAGGAGTGCCGCGCGCTCGGGGCCGAGATGATCGTGCGCGCCTACATCACCGGTGTCACGGGGACGAGCATGTGGACGCACTACGCGAAGGGCGCACGAACCTTCTGCGGTCACGCGTTGCCCGAAGGCCTCCAGAAGGACCAAGCGCTCGATAAGCCGCTGCTCACGCCGAGCAGCAAGGCGCCGCAGGGTGAACACGACGTCTCGATGTCCAAAGATGAGCTCATCCGACACGGCTACATCACGGGAGATGATTTCGACGCCGCCGAGGAGCTCGTGATGCGGCTCTTCGCGGCCGGGCAGCGGCATTGTGCCGAGCGCGGTATCATCCTCGTCGATACGAAGTACGAGCTCGGCAAAGACGCCGAAGGGAACATCCTCGTCATCGATGAGATCCACACGCCGGACTCGTCGCGATTCTGGTTTGCGAAGAGCTACGAAGAGCGGTTTTCACGCGGGCTTTCGCCTGATTCGTTCGACAAAGAGTACGTGCGTCGCTGGCTTAGCGATCAGGGATTTGCGGGAGAAGGCCCGATCCCGGCGATCCCGGATGACGTGAAGGTGGAGGCGATTCGGCGTTATGCCGAGGCCTGCGAGACCATTGTCGGCGCGCCGTTCGTTCCCGATCTTTCGGAACCCATCGCGCGGCTCGCGAAGAACCTTGGAGTAGGTGCAGTATGAAGGCCACCGTTTACGTTCGCCTCAAGGCCGAGGTGCTCGATCCACAAGGCGAGGCCGTTCGTCGCGCGCTCGCGCACATGGGCGTCGATGGTGTTCGCGGCGTTCGCGTCGGCAAGCTTATCGAGCTCGACATCGAGGCCGCTGATGTCGACGCCGCCCGCGCGATGTTGAAGCGCGCCGCCGATGAATTGCTCGCGAACCCGGTGATGGAAGATTACGAAGTGGTGGTTGGCTCTAGCGCGTAGCGCAGGACGATCGCGTCTTCGGCGCCGAGCGAGCGCAAGGCCTCCGAGAGGCGCCCGCGATGGATCGACACCATCGTAGGCATCCCACCGGAGAGCCCAAAACGCTGGAGGAAATCGACGCCGCTATCGTAAGCCGCAGCGAACGTCGCGGTGTCCCCATCGACGACGACCGCCATCGTCGCGAGCCCCTGGCCGAGCAAAAGCAGCCACGTTTTGTCATAAGGCTCAGGCCTTTTGGCGGCCTCGATGTCGATCAGCACGAGCTCCCGCGCCGCGTTTTCATAATGGACCGCCAGCCGCCCGGCCGCCTCTTCTCGCGGGCGTGCTTCCTCGGCCGCGCTCTCGATGATCGGCCACGCAGCCTCGACGCGGTGCTCCGTCAGCACGTCGAGGATCGCGCAAAGCACCCCTTCGTCGCGTGGTCGCGCCCGAATGGCCCGGTCGCAAAGGAGGGCGATGGGACCCGGCGTTCCCTTGCGCGTGTCGATCGCGCGGGCGTCGTCGTCGCAGCCTGGGTACGGCTCCACGCCACCGCGGAGCCATTTGGCCGCGCTCGCGAGCCCGTCGAAATCGGTGTGGCAGACGATGGTGTTGACGACTCCCGCGCTGGCGACGACCTCGGGCGTGACCAACTCGGGGCACGCTCCGTGTTCGGACTTGGTCGTCAGCAAAAATCGCAAATCGCCCGCAAATCGCTGGTGATGAACGCTGTCGTGATGGTCTACCCAGGCCGCGAGCCGTGGTCCGAGCGCGTCGATGAAGTTGAGGGTCGTGTGTTCGAAGGCGTTTTTCGACCCGCCGCTCTCCGACGCGAACGCGATGTCGAGGACGGCCACTCGCCCGATGAGGTCGCGAGGCCGCGGTAGCTTGCGCGGCGTCCCGAAGGCGACCGAAATACCGGTCTTCGATGTCCACATACCCCCGCGATCTATCATGTCGAACCGGTGCTAATGTACGCGCCGATGATGATTCGAGCCACGAGCATGGGGTTCTCTTTGGCGGTTGCGTCCGCGTGGGTTGCCGTGGCAGCTGCGGCCGAGGACCCACCGGCGTGCCTGGTCGCAGACACGACGTCGCCCGCCGCGAACGCCGAGTTCTACGGAGCCGCGAGCGGGGGCGCGCCGATCGCAACCTTCACTGGCGTGGCCCTGCCGGTGCGGCTTTCCTCGTTTCCTGCCACCGGTTCGTTGTTGCGGCTTCGTGTCGAGACCGGTGACGGCAAAAAGCCTTCGGTGCGGGTGGCCGGCTACACCCCTACGACTGCGTTTCGCTACTTCGCCAAAGTGAATGTTCCGATTGTGCCAGGGCACGTTTGGTTGACCAAAGGTCTCGAACTCCGGCTGCTCGGTCAGAAGTCCGGCGAGCTCGAGTTCGAACACGCGGTGCTCGGAACCCAGGCGTCGGACACCGGTGGCCTCAAGCTGCGCGGCTCGATCCCTTGCGCGATGGTGGCACTCGCGCCCTCGACGGTGGATGCCGCCGAAGCTCCCAGAGGCGCGCGTTGGTATCACATGCGGAGCGAAGCGCTCCACCTCTACGATTCGGTGCGAGGTCAAGTGGTGCTCGAACTCAAGATGGAACCCCAGGTGCGCAAGGTGTTCTGGAGTACCGAGACGCGTGCGGACTGGGTTCACGTGATGGCTCCCGGTGACATCACGATCGACGGTTGGGTGCGCCAAACCGAGCTCGAAGGTCTCATTCATGGCGAGGTCTTCGACATGAACTCGCTCGAGCCCGTGCCCCTCAGGTCGCCCACGCTGGCCCTTGCCGTGACGCCTAAAACGCTGACGGCAACTTCGGAGCTCGTCATCGCGTCGAAGGCGGAAGCTGCCGCGCCGCCGCTCGGAGCGGTCGAAGTCGGCGCGACGTTCTTTGCGATGGATGTCTCGACGTTGTGGACGAGCATCGTTCCGACGGGACTCGCCATCATGCCAGTCGATGGCGCTGGATTTTGGGTGAAGACGAGCTCGCTCCCCACGCCATGAAGCCCGCCCATCTCTGGTGCTTCGCCGCGGCACTTGCGCTGTCGGTCGCCGGGACCGGCGGGTCCACTATGGCGGCTTCGGGGGGTGCGGACTTGGCGCTCTCGGCCACGCTCGACGGTGCCACGGTGCAGGCGCAAGGTTGCCGCGCTCGAAAGTGCAATCAGCGGTCTTTTGCGTACCCCGAGGAGCTGCATCAGCCGCAGCTCGAACGCGTGTTGCTCGAAGGTGGCCGTCCGGCATTTTTTGTCGAAGCATCCGGTAAAACAGGGGAAGGCCGCTTTGTGTTGTTGCTCTCCGTGAGCGACGAAGGGGTGGCAACGGAGCTCCTTCGAGGCTGGCTCGATCGTCCGAAGGGGGTGCTCGGCGAGCGGCAAACGCGGGTGCTTTTCCGAGAGCCTGGAAGCGGCGGCGAGCGCGTGTCGTTCGCGACCCGCTACGAGGCCGTGAACGTTTGCGGCCATGCTGTATTCATGCACGCGCAACGTCTGGATGCCGCGCTCCTTGAGTGGTTGCCGACGCCGACTCGCAGCCTCTCGGAGACGGAGCGCGAAGCCGCCGCGAGGTTGTTCGCGACGCGCACGCAGTTGCCTTTCGAGGGTGCGCCCGGGCTCCTCGTATCGACCGTGGCGACAAGCGCGCTCGGCGGGCGTCACGCGGGCCTGACGGATGGCACGTTGGAACTCGGTTGGACC
>CANMZR010000336.1 GCA_947502375.1 Polyangiaceae bacterium | reverse complement strand
CGCGACGGCACGGGAGCGCGAGGCCAATCCTGGAGCACTGCCGTTCTTTGATGCGTACGAGGCGGAGGTGAGCCTTTCGGCCGGGGACGATGACCGCGCGCTCGCGCTTGCGCAGAAAGCGCTCGACACCCTGCCAGCCACGGAAGTGCTTCTCAGGGCCCGCACTGCAGCCGTGGCCTTTCGTGCGGCGCCCGATGAACGCCCTGAAAAGTGGAGCTTTCTTGAGCAATCGCTGCGACTCGACGGGGGTTTGTTTCGGCGGCTCGGATGGACCATCCCCGTTCGACTCGAACTCCCCGACGACGCGACGGGAGCCGCATTGAAGGAGTTGCTTGAAGCGTCGCCTCGGCTCCAGGTGGGAGACTCCGGCGTCGTCGTTCGCATGGTCAAGCGAGGGAAGGAGGAGGCTATCTGCCTTTATGGGCCGGCGTCGGATGCCGAGCTCCAGTGCGGCACTGCGCGCTTCCGAGAGACGACGGGGACCGAGCCGTCCAGCCTCGAGCCGACCGAGCGTGCGGTTCGATTCGCGGAGGCACTCCACCTCGAGGCGTTGGCACTTGCACTTGGGCTCACGGGCAATGACCTTTCGTCCCTCGATGGCTCGACGACCACGAGTGGGCAAGCCGTGCACGATAAGCTTCAGCGCGTGTTCGACGAAGGCGTCTTGCCGGTGCCTTGAGCGGTATCCATGGCGGAACGCGCCAGCGCGGGGTCGTCGCTGATGATGCCATCGACACCGATGCGGCAAAATTCGGTGATCTCAGCTGCATCATTCACCGTCCACGCGGCAACTCGCAGACCTCTTGTGTGCCAGCCGGTGACCCTCTCGGGACTCACGAGCCGGCGATCCGGGTGGATGGCGAGACCGAGACGGGCGGCGAAAAAGTCGAGGCGATACCGGTGAAAGCTGTTCGGCTCCACGAGGAGCGCGGTCGGCACGCCCGGCGCTAGCACTTGAAATGCGAGCAGCATCAAGGGATCGAAGCTCGACACGATGAGGGGGACGCCCACGGCCTCTCGCTTCAGAGTGCGAGCCGCTCCGAACACCGAGGCCCGCCGAGACGGAACGTCGCGTTTCAGCTCGACATTGATGCCGATTCGCAGCTCCCGACACACCATCAGTGTTTCGGTGAGCGTCGGCAGCCGCTCGCAGCCAGCGATGCGTAGCGAACGCAGCTCCGCCACCGTCAGCGAGGCGACGGCGCGGGGGTCGTTGGCCATTCGCTCGAGGGTCGGGTCATGCATGACGACGAGCTCCCCGTCTTTGGCAGGTCGCACGTCGATCTCGATGGCGTCCGCGCCCGCTTCGGCTGCGAGCCGAAATGCCGCGACGGTGTTTTCGGGAGCCGTGGTTCGGCAACCGCGATGGCCATAAAGGGTGGGGTGGGGCAGAGCGTGGTAAGCCCGCCGCCAGCCGTTCATTGACTGAGCTCGGCTACGATCTCGCGAGCGATTCGTCGGGCGTCATCCAGCCTATCGATGGGCACACTGATCGCGCCGACAGCCGGATGCCCGCCGCCCCCGAAACGCTTACAAATCGCAGCAATTTCGTGCCGTCGCTCCTGCTTGGACCACGGGTTGTAGCCCACTGAGATCTTGAAGTGTTGCTTCATCCGAAGGAGTGCCACGGAATACGGCGTCTCGGGCGCGAGAGCATAGGCGACGAACTTGCCACCACCACGCAGGGGCCGGTCAGGAAGCTCGACGTAGGACACGCTCCCGGTCACTGTCAGCGCACGCTCGATGCGCTGATGCGTCTCCTCGCTCGCCGTCGCGATGGGGGCCCAGAGCGCCTGAATGTCATCCGACGTCGCGAGGTCGTCGAGTGAACGCTCGAGCATCATCGGCACCACCCGGTCGTAAAGCTGTTGATCCCCATGCTGCTCGATGACTGCAGCAAGCTGCATGACCGGGGACGTGCGATCGATCGCCGCGGCTGCGGAGGGGAAGCTCGCGGTGTCGATGATGTCTGCCCAGCGCACGAGCTCGGCGTACCGCTCGAAATCGACCCCAAAGCGCGTTCGCCCGACGTCGGCGATGAGCTTCGTACAGGAGCCGTAAGCGCCATCGTGAAAGTAATGTTCGTTGGAAGCCAGGGCGCTCGTTCGTTGCTCTTCGGAGGCAAAGGCCGTCACGTGGTGGTCAAAATACCAGGTCACCCGTTTGCTTTCCGTATAGCGAAAGTCGACGATGGCGTTTTCATCGCCTCCCAGCCATTTCTCTGGAATCGTCTGTAGGTTGGGCCCGTAGCCGCACGACAGATAACGGAACTTGTACGAGGCCTGCCCGGTGCGTCGCCTCAGGTGGGTGAACATCGCCGCGCTCGCGATTCCATCGAAGCAATGCCCGTGAGCCGCCACCACAACCTTCCTGTCTGCCACGCACGGTGCGTATCACGTTCGAGCTCGGGCACGGGGCTTCTAGCGGGGGCACGGTAGCGGTAGCCTCGCTGCGTGCGGCGGCTCATCGCTTTTATTGCAAGTATGCTGGTGGCGCTGCCGTTGGCTCACGCGGACCCGCAGGCGCCGGCGTATTCGCCGTACGAGGAGGAGACGATCGCCCGAGCGTTGGCGCGTCACGGCGCGGAGCTCGAGCCCCGACCGGAAGGGAAGCTCATCGAGGAGATCGGCGTGGAAGTGCTCGACGTCATCGAAGCTCGCGATCCGCTTCCCGGGGCGCTGAACGGCCTGCATTGTACGACGCGACAGCGCGCGATTCGCCGCGAGTTGCTGTTCGCAGAGGGGCAGCCCTTCGAGCGCGCAGTCGTCGACGAGACCGAGCGGAACTTGCGTTCGTTGCGTCAACAGTCGCTCGTCGTGATCCTGGCGTTGAAGGGCTCGACAGCGGGCCACGTTCGTTTGCTGGTGCTCGGAAAAGACATCTGGAGCTTGCGTCTCAACACCGCCTATCGTCTCACGGGCCGCGGCCTCGAGGCGCTCTTCGTCGAGCCTTCCGAGGAAAACCTCTTCGGCATGCGTCGCAGCATTTTGTCGATGTTTGCGTACGACCCCGCGACAGTGTCGTTTGGTGCGCGCTACATCGAGCCTCGCCTCGCGGACTCACGCATTCTTTTTTCTGCCTCGGCCAACGCCATTGTCAATCAGCAGACCGGGAAGGCGGAGGGCTCGTTTGGTTCGTTCGAGTACGGCGTGCCGATTTATTCAACTCGGCAGCACTGGGCCTGGGGAGCGACCGTCTCGTGGCGAGAGGCCATCACCCGGCGCTTCAGCGGAACCTCGCTGGCTGTTTTCAATGGTGACGCGCTGACGGATCCGATGAACGCCTGTCCGGATCCGAGGCGCTGCATTCCGGTGCGCTACGCAAGCGACGCCATCTTCGGAACGGTTGGCGTCACGCGCTCTTTCCCTGGTAAGCGTGTTCAACTCGTTCAGGTTGGCCTCTCCGCGGACCGGCGCGTTTACACGCCGATCGACCTCGCAGCCTACGACCCAGCAGTAGCACGGCAGTTTGTCGAGGACCGCCTCCCCACCAGCGTGACGCGCAACGGAGTTTTTGCGCGCTATCAAAGCTATGAGAACCGCTACACCAAGGTTCAAGAAGTCGAGACGCTGGGACTTCAGGAGAATTACCGACTCGGCTTCGAGGGCCATGCGCGCGTGTACCCGCTGCTCGGTGCGTTCGGGAGCACTCAGACATTGCTCGGTTATTCGAGCGCGGCCGCGTACACGCACGAGCTGGGTGACGGCCTCGTACGGGTGCTCGCGGGCGCGGGCCTCGAGGTCACGCCGGCCCATGATTCCATCGTCAATGCCACGCTTCAGGGTGGCATGCGGCTGGTCACGCCGCGCTTGGGCGTGGGGCGGCTCGTCCTCGATTCGGTCGCCCTTCTGCGCCCGCGTAACGGATTGAATTCAATCTCGTCCCTGGGTGGAGATGGGCGACTGCGCGGCTATCTCAGCGGTCTCATCCTCGGGCAGAACCTGTTCGCGGCGAATCTGGAATTCCGTTCGCGTGCCCTGCAGCTGTGGACGTTTCAGATGGGCGGCACCGTCTTTTACGATATCGGTGACGCGTTCGACTCCCTCGAGAAGTTGCGACTGAAACAGGGGATCGGAGTGGGCTTGCGACTCGGTTTTCCGCAGCTCGACCGCACGGTGATGCGGATCGACCTCGGCTTCCCATTGACGGCTGGTGTGCAGCGCAACACCTGGCTCGATGGCCTCGTGCTCACGTTCGACCAGGCTTTTGACATGCCCTCGGTCGGCTCGAGCGCCGTCGTGCGCTGAACACAGTTTCGCTGGGCCGTGTCGCTGAGGCTCGGCGAACCCCGGCTCGGTTTCGTTTTTGCGTCGGTGTCTCTGCTGGCGGACGGCCGTTTACGGGACGGCGCCCGGTACGAGGGGACTCAAGCCACCGCGACTTCGTCGGCCGCCTCGTCCTCGTGGCTTGACTCGTCGGCCTCGGCGTTCAGCATCGGAGCCTCGTCGGCCTCGGGCACCGGTGCCGGGTTCAGGCGCTTGTGGTCGCTCCGCGAAGCGGCCTCGTTCACGCGAACGCCAACGAGTCTGGAGACGCCGGGTTCCTGCATCGTCACGCCGTAAAGGACGTCCACCGCCTGCATGGTGCGCTTCGAGTGGGTGATGATGATGAACTGCGAGCGGTCGGTCATCGCCCGGATCGCTTCGACATAGCGGTCGATGTTCGCGTCATCGAGAGGAGCATCCACCTCGTCTAGGATGCAGAACGGCGACGGTTTGTACCGGAAAATCGCGAACAGCAAGGAGACGGCGGTGAAAGCCTTTTCGCCTCCGCTCATCAGCTCGATGTTCCCGAGGCGCTTGCCGGGTGGCTGCGCAAGGATCTCGATGCCGGTCTCGAGCATGTCGTTTGGGTTCGTCAAACGAAGCTCGGCTTTGCCCCCGCGGAACATTTTCGGGAAAAGCTCCATGAAGCGACGATTGATGCCGTCGAAAGCGTGCTCGAAGAGTCGTTCGCTCTCGCGGTTCATCTGCGCGATGGCTTGTTCGAGGTCGCTCAAGGCGGAGTTCAAGTCATCGCGTTGCGTCGTATAGTAATCGTAGCGCGTCGCCTGCTCCTGATACTCCTTCATCGCGTCGAGGTTGACGGCGCCCATGCGCTCGATGAGCTGCGAGAGCTCTTTGATGCGGGAGCGCTGTTCGTTCGTAACCATGGGTCGAGCATGAAAGTCTCCGACCACGGTCTGTAGCTCCAGGCCGCGAAAACGCTCGCGGATCGCCTCGACGAGGTGTTCCTTCTCCATCTCCAAGCGCTGCAACTCCAGGTCGAGGTCGCGCACTTCGGAGGAAACTGCGTCGAGGGACGAGCGCAGTTGACGGAATTCCGCATCGGCCAAGGCGAGGCTATGGCGGTTGTCGTCGAGCGCGCCGCGCGAGGTCTCGGCGGCGGAGCGGGAGCGGCGTTGCAGCAGTCGCGATTCGAGAAGCTCGTGACGCGCTTCGAACATGTTGGCCGCGACACGCCCCGCTTCGATGGCGGCTTCGGTTCGCGACAACTCGAGCCCTTCGATGCGGCCGATGAGCTCGCCGTGTTGCTGCTCGACGCGCTCGAGCGCCGCGCCGATGGACTGAACGCGCTCGCGTACCGAGG
>CANMZR010000335.1 GCA_947502375.1 Polyangiaceae bacterium | reverse complement strand
CGAGGACCACAGCGTGTCACGTGACCTCGTTGCCGTGTCCACCGCAGGCACCCTCCGCTCCCTCATATCTGTGCCCGCAGCCAACTTCTACTCCCACCCTCGTCTGTCCCCCAGCGGCACGCGCCTGTGCTTCCTTACCTGGAGCCACCCCAACATGCCGTGGGACAGCACGCGCCTGCACGTCGCAGATGTTGATGCCAGTGGTCACGTGACCAACGACCGCATCATCCTCGGCGGCGACGAAGTGTCCGTCCTCTCCGGCCGGGGGAGCCCATTGGACGAGGGCGCCCGTTGCGGCTCCGTTCGCAAGGTTGCCCTGGATGCCGATGGCATCGACGGCGATCGTTCCGGGACCGCCGTATGCAAGCTCCGCGATGGGGTGCACAAACGGTTCTGCAAGGGGTAGCCCCATCGCGAGAGCATGGGATTCGATCCCTTTGGGCGGCGCGTAGCTGTCCCCCACGCCTGCAGCGTCGATGCCCTCCGTCATATAAATGCTCTTCGGCGCCAGTCCCGGTCGCGGTTCGAGGAAGCTGTAGCGCGCGTAGTTGGTCGGATCGACCGGATCAACCACGGACTGTGCCAGCGAAATCGCTGGGTGAAACTCATCGAGCTCGTCGTCATCCGGTCCGAGTCCGAGAAAGATAACGCGCACCAAGGAGGCCACACTCGGAGTCGGCTGGGTCTTTCCGAGCAATGAAATCGCTAGCGTTCCGCCAGAGCCGCTCAACACCCCGCCGAGCGCGCCGTCGTCTGATGCAAGAAAAAGCGGGCCGTTCAGACCCCCTTGCGAGTGACCGAAGAACATGACTTTCTTGCCGTCGAAACGAATCTCTTTCCCCCCTTTTGCAAGCGTCGCTGGAATCGTCGCATGGGTCTCGGTGAAGAGCCGCGCACGTTGCACTTCGTCGAGCGCGCTCTGCCGACCGTTCGTTCGAGCGGCCTCGGCGTTCTGGAAGTTGAAGAACAAGATCTCGGTTTCTTGCGGATCGTTCGGCGCGCCGGGACGCGTGCCGTGAAAGATTTGGTCCACCCCCATGGACGCGATGCATTGAGCTGCGAGCTTGGTCGCGAAGCTCAAATGGCTTCGATAATCTCCACCGGTTCCGTGTGCGTGCAGCACGATGGGGTAGCCGTCTGTTGGCATCGCGCAGTTTGGGACGGTGAGCGAGAAGCGCGGCTCGAACGTGTCCACGACCGTGGGCTTTCCGTCCTTGTAATGAAACGAACCGCCATCGCCGAAGGCCGCGAAGGGTAGTTTCCCCTCCTGGTAATTCGGCGCGTTCGTGTAAGAAGCGACGTACTCGACGTAGTTTTTCCCATTGCTGAGCGCCCACGGAACGCGGAAATTGAACTCCGGTGCCGGGACGTTTTGGCGCAGCGCATCGCGTACGGCGAAGAGCTCTTCCGCGGGGGCGGAAGTCGTGAATACGGCGAGGTGAGCGATGTTCGCCGGGGGAACGCCGGCCCCCCGGAGGATCTCGATGGCGGGTGCCCAGCGCGCGCCGAGCAGGGAGCGCGAGCCGGTGGCCGGATCGAGCCCGAGCACTTGGCGAAGCTCCCCGCTCGGCAGGACGCTCTCACCCGCCGCGCCATGCACTCCGGTCGTGACGACCAGCGCATAGGTTCGGTGGGGGCGCAGCGGAAAGCCGAGGGTCGGCATCCAGCGCAGCGTGTTCGGGAGCACGTACAGACCTTCGGCTGCGCGGTAGGAAAGGGTGATGAGGTGACGGCGTCCGCGTTCGGACGAACTCGGATCGACATCGACGAGTTGCACCGAGGCGTCGCTCGCGAGCGCAGCCGTAGGGTTCGCAGGTAGGCTCGACGGATCGAGTTCGCCGCCAAAGCGCAGGTAGCCCGCGGCCAGCGGTGAGAACCCGTCGGTCAGCCCGTCAGCGTAGGCGGAGTACTCCTTCAGCAGCGCGTTGTTCTTCGGGTTGTAGAAGCCGAGGTAGTGGACCGTTCCGTCGCTGTTTCGCCGTAAATCGCTCGGAAACGGGTGATCGAGAAAATGTTCGTCCGCGAGGACATCGAGGGAGTCGGGGACCACGAACGTCGCCTCGAAGGTGCTCTTTTCGACGGTGCAACCGGCCACGCCGACGAGCAGGACGGAGCCGAAAAAGCAGCAAAGGCGCGAGAACATGCGCGCAGCATAGCGGAAGTGAACTCTGGTAAGGACGTGGAGAGGGCTGCGCTGCGTGGTATACGCCTTCGGAATGCTCCCCCTTCCGTTGGCCGGAAAACGTGCGCTCGTCACCGGTGCGAGTCGGGGCATCGGCCTCGCTGTCTGTCGCCACCTGGCGGCCGCTGGCGCGAGCGTACTCGCTTCGGCACGAACCGAGGCCGCACTCCTAGCGCTCGTTGCCGAGCTGCCCGGCGTTGGCCATCGGGCGCTCACGATGGATCTCGGTGATGCCGCGTCGATCGAAGCGGCGCTGTCCCTCGTCGGGGACGTGGACATCCTGATCTCGAATGCGGGGATTGCCGAGAGCAAGCCCTACGACCGGACCGATGACGCCCTGTTTTTGCGGCTCTTCGAGGTGAATGCGCTGGCGACCGCGCGTCTCGCCCGCGTGCTGATGCCAAAGATGGTGGCTCGCGGCTTCGGTCGCGTCGTCGTGGTGGCCTCGAATGCCGGCTTGTCCGGTTATTCTTATTCGAGTGCTTACTGCGCCTCGAAGCACGCGGTGGTCGGTTGGATGCGGGCCGTAGCTCACGAAGTGGCGCGGACTCCGGTCACCGTGAACGCGGTGTGTCCGGGTTGGGTGGACACGGACATGGCAGGCGACGCGGTCTCCCGCATTGTCGGAAAAACGGGCCGCAGCGAGGCCGATGCGCGGGCGACACTCGCGGCGATGTCGCCTCAAAATCGAATGGTCACCGCTGAAGAGGTCGCCTTCCTCGTCGGCTCGCTCTGTCATGAGCATGCTCGCAGCATTCACGGCCAAGCGCTCGCCATGGACGGCGGGCAACTGATGAGGTGACGGATGGCACGAATCGAAACAATCTTGCCGGATGGTTGGCGGCGGCCGCCGGGTTACGCGAATGGAATCGTGGCGAGTGGCCGCGTGCTTTACGTCGCAGGGCAGCTTGGATGGGACACGTCGGGAGTGTTTGCGGGCGAGGATTTGCGCTCGCAGTTCAAGCAGTCGTTGTTCAATGTATTGACGGTGGTGCAGGCAGCGGGTGGCCACGCTACGGACGTGGTGCGCCTCACCGCCTACCTCGTGGACCTCGATTCGTACCGCCGTGACTTGCTCGGCTTCGGCCTCGCGTACCGCGAGGTGATGGGAAAACACTTTCCAGCGATGGCGTTCGTCGGCGTCTCGGGGCTCGTCGAGCCTCGTGCGCTCGTCGAGATCGAAGCCACCGCCGTACTCGCGGAGAAACCATGACGCTTACGCCAGAAACCTTCGAACTCGTGATTGATCGCGGTGTGGCCGAGATCACGTTGAACCGTCCCGAGCGTCTGAATGCCCTCACGTTCGAGGTCTACCGGGAGCTTGCGAGTACCTTTCTAGCCCTGGAGATCCCCGCCGTCCGCGCGATCGTTATCACTGGTAAAGGCCGTGGATTCTGCTCGGGTGGTGACGTCGAAGGCATCATCGCGCAGCTCTTCGAGCGTGGAGCGGAGGGGCTTCTCGAGTTCACCCGAGTCACCGGGCGGCTGATTCAAAACATCGTGGAGGTGAAGCGGCCCGTGATAGCGGCTGTCAACGGGATCGCCGTCGGTGCGGGTGCCGTCATCGCCGCCGCGTGCGATTTGCGAATCGCGAGCGAGAGCGCAAAGTTCGGTTACATTTTTCCGCGCGTGGGCCTGTCGGGAGCCGACATGGGTGCGTCGTACTTGTTACCGAAGCTCGTGGGACGCGGTCGAGCTTCGGAGTTGCTCCTCTTTGGGGAGGTCATCGACGCGCCCACGGCTCTTTCATTCGGTCTTGTGAATCGCGTCGTTCCAGCGGATGAAGTGCTGCCGCTCGCGCGCGCCTGGGCGCAGAAATTGGCGGCAGGTCCGCGGTTCGCAAACTCGATGACCAAGCGGATGCTCGAGAGCGAAGGGGGCATGAGCCTTTCCGAGGCGATCGAAGCCGAGGCGCAGGCCCAGGCGTTGTGCATGGCGCACGGCGATTTTCGTGAAGCGTACGAGGCGAACCAGCAGAAGCGAAAGCCCAAGTTCGCGGGTGCCCCGGAGCTCGAGTCGTGAGCGTTGCAAAGCACGTGGCGCTTTCGAGTGTCGGTTGTGGCCCGTTCTTCGAGCCGCATCATCACGAACTCGCGGCCCACATGACGGAGCTTGCTCCGCGGTTGCTCGCGCTGAACGCCGGGATGGAACCGCGCAAACTTGCCGAGTTACTCGGTCAGGAGTTCCAGCTCTACCGCTGGCTCGCGCCGGACGATGGCATTGACGTTCGGGCGCTGGTGGTCATTCGGGATGTGCTTGGCTTCACGTGCCCCGTGGCGGACGCGATCTTCGCCGTTCAAGGTCTCGGCACCTACCCCATTGTGCTCGCCGGAACCCCTCAGCAACGCGCTCGCTACGTAGCGCCGGCCGTGCGCGGGGATCGCATCGCCGCGTTTGCCTTGACCGAGCCGGAGGCCGGTAGCGACGTAGGCGCGCTGTCCACGAGCGCCCTTCGAGACGGCGACGCGTGGCTGCTCGACGGTGAGAAATGGCTCATCAGCAACGTGCCGATTGCCGACCACTACGTCGTCTTTGCGCGCGTGCAAGGCGAGGCCGATCCGAAAAAGTCCATCACCGCCTTCGTCGTCGAGAAGGGGACGCCCGGACTCGAACTCGCCCCACAGGCGCTGAGCATCGAGCACCCGATAGGCTCGCTCAAATTCACGGCCTGCCGAGTCCCACTCGAGGCCCAACTCGGCGCGGTGGGCGAGGGCATGAAGCTCGCGTTAGCGACGCTCGAAACGTTTCGCGGAAGCGTCGGAGCCGCGGCCAACGGCATGGCCGCAGCCGCCCTCGAAGACGCGATTGCACATGTGCTCACGCGCGTTCAATTTGGCAAGCCGCTCTCCGAGCAACAGCTCGTGCAAGCCGCAATCGCCGACATGGCGACGGACCTCGATGCGGGCCGCTTGCTCGTGGCTCGTGCGGCTTGGGTGAAGGACACACGCGGCGGACGGACGCCGACGGAGGTCGCGATGGCGAAGATGTACGCGACGGAAGGGGCGCAGCGCGTCATCGATCGCGGTCGGGGTGTCGAGCGCGCCGTCGGGCGCCATCTGATCGATCGCCGCGTGCAGCGTCTTGGGGTCCGACGTCCAGAGCGTCAGCGGGCGCGTCTTCGCGTCGAGCTGCACGACCATCACGCGCTGCGACGGATGCACGGCGAGCTTGTCGACCAGCGCGTGCGCCTTTTCCTTGGCGAGCATCAGGCGCGTGCGCCCGCTCTCGACCGTCGCCATCGAGGCGGACGCGTCGATCACCAGCAGCGCATGGCGCGGCGGCGGCGGCTTCTCGTCCTCGTGGGTGCAGCCGGCGAAGCTCGCGACCTTCGGGTCGCCCAACGCCAGCACCACGAGCGCCACGATCGCCAGCTGCACGAGCAGCGACCCGATGCGTTTCAGGGCGCGGAA
>CANMZR010000334.1 GCA_947502375.1 Polyangiaceae bacterium | reverse complement strand
GAAAAAAATAAAAACCAAACACACACAAAATATAAAACAATAAAATAAAAAAGGCATGCGGCCGACAACGCTTCCACGTTGACTCTGAGTGGCGGGAAGATGACGATTCGCCTTTCAGCCACGTACCAAGTGCGAGGAAATCATGCGCCTGCAACGTCATCAGCTTCCCGGTCTCGCCCGAAATATCGTCAAAGCACTCGTCGACGCTCGCGACATTGAACTCGCCAAGGTGGGCGGTGCTCGTGAAGTCGAGCGTGATATCGAGTCCGTGCTCTCGCATTACCTGGAGCAGGTCGACCAATCGATGAGCAAGGCCCGTGACCTCACGCAGCAGCGCGGGCTTCCCCAGGGCGAGTTCGGTCGGATCAAGGCCCTCACGGCAGAACAGTTCGGTATCAAGGTCGGCGACGAAGGGCTCGATTACGTGCTCGACCAACTTCTCGAAATGCTGATGCGCTCGGCGAACGTCGATGAAGTTTATGCGGCCGATCATCAACTGCGGGTGCGCATGCGTCCCTTCATCCTTGCGGAAGCGGACGTCGAGGGTCAGGTCGAGGCAGAGGTCCGCGGGAAACTCAAGCATGTGCAAGAGGGCTCGCGAGCCTGGGAGATTGAATATTCCCGAATCAAGGACGAGATCCGCCGGCGACGCGGCAGCTGAGTTCGTGGGTGGAACCCATCGACGGCACGGTGAAGGCGGAATTGACCGCCGAGTTTACGCATGAGGTTCGGAGCATGGTCCCCGACGAGCTCGAAGGCTTCTTGATGTTGATTGTCTCTTCTCCTTCGGGAGCGGGGAAGACGACCCTCTGTGCCCGGTTGCGTCAGCAATTCCCGGAGCTGCGATTCAGCGTTTCACATACGACTCGGAAGGCTCGCCCAGGTGAGGTCGATGGGCGGGAATACCACTTCGTCGACGAAGTGACGTTCGAACGGATGATCCAGGACGGGCGCTTTGCCGAGTGGGCTCGGGTGCATGACCGCTATTACGGAACAGCGTTGAAGGAGGTCGAAGACGCTCGGCGAATCTCCCAGGGGATCATCTTCGACATCGATTACCAGGGTGCGCGCCAAATTCGCGCAACGATGCCCGAAGCCGTGAGTGTGTTCATCCTTCCGCCATCGCACGCGGAACTCGAACGCCGGCTGCGCGGGCGCGGCACCGAGGATGAAGAGACGACCCTGCGCCGGCTCGGCAACGCCAAGCGCGAGATTGGGCATTATGGGCTTTTCGATTACGTCCTCGTCAACGACGAGATCGACGCCGCGGCGCTACGACTTGGCTCGATTGTGATAGCGGAGCGGTGCCGTCGCTCACGCCACGCGTTGCGCTGTGAGCGGTTGTTGTCGCAGGGTCAGTCGTTCGAGCGGAGCCAGTGAGTGGAGCTAGGCGTGACGCGCAGACTCGGGCTCGATGACCGGGATCTCCGAGGCCAAGCTCGCGGCGAGTGACAGTCGCCACCAAGTTCGCTAGATCCCTCACTTCGCCAGGAACACGACCGTGCAAACCAAGCCCATTTTGATCGTCGGCTCGATGGCTTTTGACGATCTCGAATTTCCCGTTCCCGTTCGCGTCGCGGACGGCTCAACCCAAACCGCCTTCAAAGACGTCGTCGGCGGTTCGGCAACTTATTCGGCACTCGCCGCTTCGGCTTTCGCTCCGGTGCGAATCGTCGCCGTCGTCGGGGCTGACTTTCCCGAGCCGATGCTGGAAGTGCTGCGTGACCGCGGCATCGACACCGCCGGCATCGAGCGCACCGAGGGCCTCACCTTCCGCTGGAAGGGCCGCTATCACACGGACCTTGTCCACCGCGACACGCTCGATACCCAGCTCAACGTTTTTGCAAACTTTCGACCACGCCTAGCGGCCGGCTACGGGGATTCCCCGCTGGTGCTGCTTGGCAACATCCATCCCGAGCTTCAGCTCGAGGTGCTCGAACAGACGAAAAATCCCGAGCTTGTCGTCGTTGACACGATGAATTTCTGGATCACAGGTGAGGCGAAGACCCTTGCCAAGTTGCTGAAGCGGACCGACCTCCTCATCATCAACGACGAAGAAGCCCGCCTTTTGTCAGGGATTCATAACCTGGCGCGGGCAGCGAAAGACATTCTGTCGCGCGGCCCGAAGGGACTCATCATCAAGCTGGGGGAGCACGGTTCGCTCTACTTCGATGCGGAGGGCATTTTCGCCGCCCCGGCGCTGCTCCTCGAGCACGTCGTCGATCCGACCGGTGCCGGAGACTCGTTTGCCGGCGGTCTTCTTGGCTACTTGGCGGAGCGTGGCACCTACGACCACGGGGACCTGAGGCGCGCGATCCTTCGCGGCACGGCTGCGGCTTCGTTTTGCGTTGAAGCCGTGGGCACCCTCGGTCTCGAAGCGCTTTCCCGGGAACAGGTAGCTCAGCGCGTCGAACGCATCCGTCACCTCACGTACGTTGGAGAGAAGTGAACATGAAAAAGGCAAATCTTGGTTTTTGGGTTGCGGGCGGCATGATGGCGCTCGGCATTGCGGCGGCGTGCAGTTCATCGGACACCACCGCCGCTTCGACAACGAGTTCCACCGGGGGCCCAACGTGCGCTCCGACCGATCCGGATTGCGCTGCGCTCGGCGTGAAGAGCGATTGCCTGGCGCTGGTCGACAACGCCGGGAAGAACCAGTTCGTGTTACGGCTCTCGCAACTCGAGGTCACCGCGCCGAAGGCCCTCACCAACCCAACGGTGAAAAAAGTGGTCGGCGACGGCGTCAACATCAACTTGCCGAAGTGCAACGTGCCCGGCAAAGGCACGTTCTCTCTTATCACCGAGTTCGACCTCGATAAGGGGACCCTCCGCACCGGCGGCGCGTCCCCCGAAGCGAGCCCGGCCGACGGCTATTGCTATGTGAATGACTCGAAGAACGGCGTCGCTCCGGTGGACACCAAGCTGACCGTGGAGGCATCGACATCGACGTTCTCAACTGCGCCGATAGCGAAGATCGTGCTGCCGGTTTACGTAGATGTGGCTGCGAAATCGGCCGTATTTCTACCGGTCACGGCTGCCAAACTCTCGAATGGAAAACTGAGCGCGGACCACAACTGCATCGGCTCGTTCAACGCGGCCGGGCTTGAGCCCATCAACAGTTGCTTGCCGGACCCGGAAGCCGGCATCGAATACTTCGTGAACGGCGCGACGCTCTCAGGCTACATCACGATTGCGGAAGCGGATGACGTGATCGTTGACCTCCTCGGGCAGTCTTTGTGTGTCCTTTTGAGCGGTGACACCGCGAAATACGGCGACGGAGCCAAGCCTGTGAAGTGCAAGCGAACAGGCGGAAAGATCGACCTCGAGGGCGATTGGTGCGACGCCACCGACAGCGCGGGCGGCTGCAAGGATTCGTTCATCTTGAAGGCGGACCTCGCAGCCAGCTCCGTGAAGTTGCGGGCAGACTGCCCGGGCGCGACAGCTTCGTCGGCGAGCGGCGGAGCGGGCGGCTCGCAGTAGCACCTCGAAGACGAGCAGCGGTGCCCTTGACGACCGCGGCTCCATTTCGGGCTACCGTCCGTGGGCTGACGCCTTTAAGATCGGCGGCATGAGCGAGCGAAAGCCCCTACGGCGCGGCGGATGGACTTCCTTTTGGAATGCAGCGAGCCATGCGACGCTCGTGCTTCTGTTCGTCATCGCCGCGGGTTGCAGCGGCGGCGGTTGTTCGGGCGGCTGTGCCTGCGGTGGGATGACTCCCATCGCCGAGGGATTCAAGCCCGCGCAGCGCATCGAGAATGCCGCGTCGCTAAGGCTCACGGACACCGGTGTCGGATTTCTCCAGAGCAACATCGGCCCGCTTGCGAGCGGGCTCCTCGGGGCGAATTCGGCTCAAAGCGGCGTCCTTACGTTCGAGGTCCCGCCGACGAATGGCAGCTTCAACGCGGTCGTCACGACGATCAAATACGACGTGTGTCCGGCCGGCGCGAAGCCGAACGCCAATCCGCCCGAGTGCCTCGCTGAGATCGACCTTGGCAAGGCCAAACTGAAGCTCGAGCCGGTCGCGCCTCACAATCTCAAGGTGACGGGTCCCCTGCCCGTTCGGCTCCGCAAGCTGCCGCTGACGATTGAGTACTTCTGCCTGCCCGTCCTCGGTTGCGCGAAGAGCAACCTCGACGTGACGCTCACCGGCAACCAGGCTTGCGGCGGGGATCAGACTGCCGCCGACATCGAGCTCGATGTCACGATCGCCATCTCCATCGACCCAGACTCGCAGCACTCGCGGTACGGCTACAGCAAGGTCGCCGTCGACGTCGGCATCGATAAAAACAAGTTAAAACAATCGATCAAGCTCTGCGGTGGATTCGACGCGACGCTTTTGAATGGGCTGCTCGACCTCATCGGCGGGCTTTTGGTCGATCAGGTGTCGGGAATGTTGACCCAACAGGTTGACCAGGCCCTCTGCATGAAAGCGAATCCCGAGCTGACGCCGCCCTGCCCGAACGGTACTCAGAACGTCGATGGCGTATGCCGTTACGGTCAAAAAGCTTCGGATGCGTGCGCATCGATCGTGCTTGGACTCGAAGGTCGTTTCGATTTGGGTGGCCTCCTTCAGGGGATCAGCGGCGGCGCGTCTGGTGCGTTTGACTTCCTCCTCGCAGGCGGGGGCGCGGGCGTTCGGAGCGACAACTCCGGTGAGCACTGGGGTGACCTGAACCCTGTCGGTAAAGGGATCACTCTCGGTATGTACGGCGGAGCGGAGCCGTCGCCGCCATCGTCGTGTGTGCCGCCGGTCGTTAGCAAGTTGCCGACGGGCATTCCGATCCCCGATGAATTGCTCGACAATTCGTTGCCGGATTGGCCAATGGGCGAAAGCCCGCACTTCGGTTTGGCGCTCTCGGAGCGGTTCGCGAACTACGCGCTCGAGCAAATTCACAACTCGGGCGCGCTCTGCCTCGGCATCTCGGCCGACGCCATCGGTACGCCCGTGACGAGCACCATCCTAGGGCTAGGTCTCGGCGCCAAATCGCTGCCTGAGCTTGGCCGTCAGAAACAAGCTGCGAGCGTGGCCTTTATGCTCCGACCGCAGAAGCCGCCGACGATCGCGTTTGGCAACGGGACCGACATCGCCAAAGATCCCACGTTCGACATTCGCATCGCCGGATTGGCAATCGATTTCTACCTCTGGTCACTCGACCGCTACATCCGCGCGATGACCGTGACGACCGACATCCGGGTGCCCGGCAACCTCACCGTCACGCCCGACGGGCTGACGCCCGTGATCAAGGAAATCAGCCTCACGAACTCCACGATTTCGAACCAAGAGTTGCTCTTGCGCGACGATCCCGTCGCCATTGCGAGCGCGCTCGAAGGCCTCGTGGGGCAGCTCGTCGGCGGTGCCCTCGGAGGTGCGTTGAAGGCAATCGATATCAATTCGCAACTCGCGAGTGCTGGACTCACGCTCAAAATCCCTGACAGCGTCGAGGGCAAGGGCTCGCCGGGCCTCCGAAAATTGATAAAGAACAAGGACCAATACCTCGGCATCTTCGCGGCCCTCGGCGTCGCGGGTGCCGCACCCAAGATGTCTTCCGCGACCAGCGCCGAAGTGAGGGCCTTCGACGTCGATCCCGCAGGTCTCAA
>CANMZR010000333.1 GCA_947502375.1 Polyangiaceae bacterium | reverse complement strand
GAAGGTGGAGCTGCATGGCCAGCGGCGGCTGGCGCCTCGACGATGCGCCGTCGCAGGACATGGCCGACCTGGAATGCGCAGCTGATGTCGCTGAATGCGCTTCTTACGTTTACGCAGCCTTGCCAAAGATTATCTTGGCCGCGACTCCAAGCGCTCCGAGCACGCGGAGCATGAGGTCGGTCGAGATGTCCTTCGTGTTGCGGTTAACCATCGCGGTGACGCGCGTGCGCGATGTTCCCGCGAGCGTCGCGACCTGGGCGTGAGTCAAACCTCGTTTCTGGACGACGTCGATGATCTTCGTGTTCAGCGCACTTCGCACCGCGATCTCAATCCCTTCCGCACGGTCGAGGCCGAGAGCCTCTGCGAGATCGCCCGCATTTGTTGCAACGATTGCTTTGGGTTTTCTCTTCATTGGAGCATCTCCTTCAAACGTTTCTTGCCAAGCGAAATCTCTGATTCGGGCGTTTTCTGCGTCTTCTTCAAGAAGGCGTGGATGATCACGATCGAGTCCGCGATTTTCAGGACGTAGAACGCCCGATAGATACCGGACGAGTCACGAACTCTCAGTTCGGCGACGCCGGTGCCGACGCTGGGCATCGGCCTTGAAAGTGGCATCGCCAGCGTGTGTCCGGCTTGAAGGTCTTAGATGGCCTTGCCGAATGCTCGACGAACGTCGTCCGGGAAGCTTCGCAGCGCGTCGCGTGCGCCAGGATGAAAACAAGCGACCTTCAACGGGATGAGTGTCCCAGATCGGAGACGTCGTTGCAAGCTGAGTCTTCGCGAAAGGTGCTGACCTGCGGTCACGTCCGGTTGCCGAACAGGGCCGCGAGTCGATCGACGGCATCGACGTTCGCACCGGCGACACCGTACGCGAGGTGCGCATCACCGTTTCGCGCAATCCAGAGACCCTAGACGACACCACCGCCATCGCGAGTCTTGCGGTGACGTTGAGCGAGACCACCACCAAGGCTGGCCTGATCGCGGTGATGTTGGCGCACGTACCCTACGGAGGTGAAGCGCAGCGCGCTGGTCGCATTTTGTTGCAAAGGGCGCGGCTTCTGCCCGTCGTGTCTCGGTCGCCGCATGTGCGCCACGGCCGCCAACCTGATCGACAACCAAGTACGCGGGCGCGCTCGCCCCGGCGAGCCCGTGGCGCTCGCGGATCGCGCCCGAACCGCCAACCCCTGCCGAAGCGCTCGAAGGGACCGAACAAGGCCCAACACCCAAACATACGGCCAACAACGATCGCCCATGGGCTGAGCTGCTCCGGCGGCTGAGCTGACCAGGCGGACGGTCGGCGAGGACGTTCTCGAGTGCTCGCAGTGCTGTCAGAAACGCTGCCCACGGCCGCATGAAGCTTCTTGCTATGGTCACGGACGAGCGCGAGGCGACCCGCTATCTCCCCCACCTCGGCGAGCCGACCAACGTCCCCGCACGCGCCTCGAGCCGCGGACTGCCCTATTGGAAAAGCACCGTCCTGCGCTGTAAGACCCTCGATGAGGTCGCCTTCTAGCAGCCCACGGCCCAGTCGACACGGGCCGCAAGGGAGACGTGCGGCCCGGCCCGTGTGCCGTCAGCCCCGCGGCAAGTGCTCGCAGCGGATCGACCCGCGCACCGGGCGGCATTCCCGCAAAGCGAGCATCGTTCGCGAAGAAGCACCACCTGGCCGCACTCGGCAAGCCGAACAGAGGCGACATTCGATTGAGGACCTGCACGACGAGGGCCCGCTTGATCGTCGCCTCGTCCGCCGCCCCCAACGCGACGAGCGCTTCACCGAGCAAACTCCCTGGCAGCGCGAGCGCCGCGGCGAGGTCCTCGGCGGTTTCTCAGAGTGACGCAAGCGTCTCGCGATCAAGCTGTGGAGCGGCTGGGGAACCTTCCTCCAGGTGTTCGTCAAGGGCGTGCTCGTCGGCGGCGAGGACTTCACACGTGCGGCGATCGAGAGCGGCAAGATTCGCGAGATGCTGAAGTAGCCGTCACAGTTTCTCGAGGTTCTCGACATCGAGCAGATCCTGTTTGCGACCGACTGCGCGTTTGTTGGTGATCAGATCATCCTTCGAGAGCGCCCGAATGGGCACACCCCCGTAGCTGGTTTCGCACGCACGGGCGTAGCAAGCGTCGAATGCAAGCGCCTCGATGCTTGTGAGAATGTCGATACGGTTGGGTGCGATGCCGATCTGAAAGATCGTTCCTTCGACTGAGAGATCGCTTTCGCTCAGATCCCCAATCGGAGCGCCAAACTCGCTGAGTGCTTTGCGCACGAGCGGGGCGTTTTCGCGCGACGGCTTCGTCCAGATGTCGAGATATTTAGTGTAGCGCGGTGACGTGTACAGCATCACCGCGTGAGCGCCAACGACAAGGAATTTAGCGCCTGAGGCGTTCAACGCGGACAACAGATCGCTGAAGTCTCGATTCACTGCCATCGGTCCCCCCTCGCATCAGGGCCACTTCCGCCACCATTTCCCACGCGGCTTCGAAGATGCGCTCGGCGCCAAGGCCTTGCCAAAACCCGCGTTCGACACTGCCGTCGTCTTTTTCTCCGCCGCGGAGAACACGAGTCACGAATGGGCGTGCCACTTTCCAAGGGTAGCACCCTCCCGATCTCTTTCGAGTCGAAGCGGTCGAACCACTAGAAGCCGTCGAGCCGGTCGATCCGTTGGCACCGGTTGAGCCTCCCGGCTCGGCGCTATTGCAGGCGTAAGCTGCCTGCGCCCCGGCGAAGAGAACGAGAAGGCTTGAATTGGAAATACCGGAGGCTCGGAAGTTCATTAGGGGCGCGAATACCAACTAAACGAACCGTTCGCCAAGTCAAAGCAGGCCTCTCAGAGTTGGAATTTGACGTGAATCATGATGGCCGTACGTCAGTCGCGCGTGACGCCGGCCCCCGGGGACTCGCTTCAGAGAGAGATTTCGAACGAAGCCACAAGCGGGCTCGCGGACGCCGGTACCCGTAGGGCTGCAGGTCCCAGCGAACCGCCCCCAGCGCTCTGGGAAGGCCAGCGAAAAAACTCGAAACCGATCAATTCGTACGAGACGCACCCGTCGGTCTCGACCACCAGCGCGTGCCTGTCGAATGCAGTCCCGGCGCACACCGACGTCACTACGCCGAAAAAACGCGCGCTACCTGCCAAGCGCGCGAACCTGCCGTCCGAAAGGCTATCGAGGTTTTCGTGTGCTTGCGGCGGGGGGCGGCGGCGCGTGCGTGTTCGCCGTGCCTGTCGTGCTGGCGCTCGCCGTCGGCGCAGGGGCCGGACTCGTGGTTGGACGCAGCGAGAACGCGAGCGTGGTGCCCTGAGATTGGAAGCCTTTTCTCGCCTTGAACTCGCATTCGCCCTTGAGCGCATCGAAGGCGCCGGCGATCGAACCTTGGCACGACACCGTGTTCACCGCGCCGCCGCCGGGCGACGCTGGGGTTTGGAACGAGAACTTCCCGGTACGCGTTACGTAAATGAACCCCTCGGCCCGGTTTTCGCTGTGCGTCAGCACGCCCGCGAGCTTCGCCCCTTCACGGCGTGTGTCGAGCGACAGGGGCTTGCCGCCTTCGAGTTTGCCTTCCCAGCGAACCTCGAGGAGGCGGCTTGTCGCGCGTGCGACGTCGATCGTCGGCAGCTTCGTCACGGATGTCCCCGGTTTGAAGATCGCGTGCAGAGGGTAGTCTTTCGTCGTCGCCGTGTGCGTGTAGCCCGCGAGCGCTCCGTCCGCGACCGTACCAAGGTCGATGATGTGGGGTTCGGGTGCGCCGTCACCGACGAGACTCTTTACCGCCGTTCCGTGAAGCTCGAATGCCGAGGCACGCACCATGTGACCTTCGAGCGACTCTTCGACCGTGGGCTCGTCGCGTTCCAGAAAGACGAGCGTGGCCTTGACGGCACTTGGGGAAGAGGGCGCGAACGTGAGCTCCGCCTTCGCCGTCCCGACCGTGCCGACCCAGGTGACCTGCGCGACGCGCGCGAGGTCCTCCTTGTTGCGGTCGGCTTGCACTTCGACGAGGGTCTTGTCGCAGCCCGTGACACCAAAGAGCGTCGCCAAACCGGCGCAAACGGTGAGTCTTTCGGTGGCTCTCATTGGGTACTCTCCTGAGTTGTGTAAAGGGTGAACGGGGTTGACGTTTTTGCCGTGCCCTCCTTGCCTGTCAAGGCGTCGGCGCAGGTGCCGCGCATCGATGTGCCGCCCGTGGCGAGCTCACCCGAGCAGCTGAGGTGATGCGACACGTCGAGCACGGCGAAGTCTCCAGCGAGGATGACGAGGCCGGTGGCGTTGATCCTGGCGGTCATCATCGGGCGAGTCGTGCCGTCGCGTTCGGCCGCGGTCGCCTCGAGGTTGTCGCCTTTCGCGTTCACGACGACAGACAGTTGGGTGCCTGCGAGCTCGCCGCTCCAGCGTCTGCCGAGGAGCGCCTCACGGACCTTGCTCGGGTCCTCTTCGGCAGCAAAGGTGTTCGACGCAGGCGCTTGGATGGGGGTGGGGGTGGGGATGGGGGTGGGCTGCGGCGGCTGCGGCAGACTCTCCGTGTCGCCTAGCCCACTGGCGAGCCACTGAACGATGAAACCCGCGGCGGAAAACACCACGGTAAACACCATGATAAAAAGGATATGCCTGTTTACGTTTTGCCTTATGTCTGCGCGTACGTTTGCTTGTGCCGTGGGCACGATGCGGGGGCGCTCCGACTCTGTCTCCGCGGGAGCGTCGTCCCGCTGTGCGCGCCGCGGTTTGCTTGTAGACCGCTTCGCCTCGAGGCTCTTGAGCACGGCGTCCGCTGTCTGGAATCGCCGTGCCACCTCCGGCTCGAGCATCCCGCCGAGGAGCTTCTCGAAGTCCTTCGAGACGTGGACGTGACGCTCGAAGTCGACGCGGTGCTCACCCCTCTCGCGAAGGGCGCTCGGATCCTTGCGCGACAGCAACGTGACCAGCGTCATGCCGAGCGCGTAAAGGTCGGTGGCGGGAACGGCTTCTCCCATCAATTGCTCGATGGGCGCGTAACCCGACGTGCCTACGCCGATCGTCGAGCCGCCGTCCGGCTTGGCTTCGTCGCTGACCAGATCGAAGTCGATGAGGACGAGCCCTCCGCCTTTGCGCCGCATCAGGTTCGACTGCTTGATATCGCGGTGAATCACCGGCGGAGAGAACCCGTGGAGGTACTGGAGGATACCGAGCACTTCGCGCAGAAGTCGGCGCGCTTTCGCTTCGTCGTAACGCTCGCCGCGGTTGAGTGCTGCCTTCAACGTCTCGCCGTCGATTCGCTCGTGCACGAGGCAAAAGAGCAGGATCGCGTTGGCCTCCACTCGGAACGAGGCAATGAACTTCGGCACGCCCGGGTGCTCGAGGTTCGCGAGGACCTTGGCCGACCGCTCGAACATCTCGACGCTCTTCCAGTCGCGCGCCCGGTCGAGGGACATCACCTTGACCGCTGCCCGCGCGCCATCACGGAGCGACCGGGCTTCATAAACGCGACTCTGACCGCCTTCGCCGAGCTTCTTCTCGAGCACCCAGTGGCCGTCGAGCACGAGCGGCGTTCCACAGCGCGAGCAGGTCGACTCCGTCGAGCGCGTCTCACAGGCCCCGCAAAGAGACCCTTGGCCAGGGGTCTCCGTCACGGCCTCGGCCTCGGACTCGGGTTCGGACT
>CANMZR010000332.1 GCA_947502375.1 Polyangiaceae bacterium | reverse complement strand
TCATCACGCCCCTTATCGTAATCCCATCGCGTCCCAGGCGCACCGGCCATGACGGAGCCTATCCGGCCAACCTCTCGATTCGTTCGAATCGAGGGCCAAATAACAACCGGTAGCCGAGTCACTATCGGTCGAACTCGAGGGGTCGTAACCCTGACACCCCACCTCGTGGTTTCGTACACACGGGAACCAGGGCAAACCACAGTAGGGCGCGAAGGCGTGGTACGATCCGCCCATGGCCAACGGGAGCACGCGGACTCAAACCGTTCTCGGATTGTGGCTCGGATTTGCTGCCTTCGTAACTGCGTGCAACACGGCCCCGTTCGTGTTTGCTCCGAGCGAGTCCTCGGGAACCTCGGCAGGCGGCTCGCTCGGGAGCGGCGGTGGCGGGCAAGGCGGCGTGGGTGAAACCGCCTCGGGCTCCGGCGGCGCGATGCTCGCCTCCACGACGGTTGCCAGCACGGTTGCCAGCACGGTTGCCAGCACGGTTGCCAGCACGGTTGCCAGCACGGCCACCACGACATCGACCGGAGGCCCCGTCTGTTCCAGCCCCTGCAACGCGCAGACCTGCCCGAACGCGGCCGGCTGCTGTACCGAAGCCGCGAACAACTCGAACGTGGTCTGCCCGACCGGCTGCGGTCAGTGCACGGCCACCTGCAAAGGAACGTGCAACGCCACCTGCGAGCCGTCATCGAACTGCAACGCCGCGTGCGGAAACGGTGGGAAGTGCGTGTGCCAGGCGAACGCGCAATGCGGCTTCATGTGTGCGGCGGGAAAGTGCACCGTCGATTGCCAAGCGAGTGCGAACTGCACCGGCAGCTGCCAGAACGGCGGCAACTGTACGTGCGGACTCGGTGCCACGTGTGACCTCAAGTGCTCGAACGGCACCTGCAGCGGCGTCTGCGCCGGCCAGAACCCTTTGTGCAGCGTCGAATGCTCGAACGGCGGCAATTGCTCCTGCGGCGACAACAGTGCGTCCTGCAAAATGCACTGCAAATCGGGCACCTGTAGCGCAACGTGCGGAAAAAACAATTCGGCGTGCAGCGGCAATTGCCAGATCGGCGGCACCTGCTCCTGCGGCAGCAACTCGACGTGCCATCTCGCGTGCACGGCTGGAAGCTGCACGACCGTCGCCGACGCCAACAGTGTCCTCCAACTCGATTGCACTAAAAACGGTGACAAGTGCGGCACGGTAACTTGCGCGGTAGGGGCGCAGTGCCTTTTGAAATGCGACAAAAACAGCGCCCTCGGCTGCTCGTTCGGCACGGGTTGTCCCGTCATGCCGCAAGTATGCCCAGGTGGTCAGTTCGTGGCCTGCAACGCCACGTGCCCAGCGCCATGAGCCGCGACGGCGCGCGGCCTTAAAAAGGCTTCTCTGCTGCACGGTTCACGTGCTGGAGCCAGGGCGCTCTCACGCGGATCCGGGTCCGAATCGTGCGCTCGGGCGAGATGTGAAGGATGCCTTCGAGCGTCTGTTCGCGGGGCTTGACCGCGTTCGATGCGATGAGCGACACCACACCCGTGATCGGATCCGTCTCGGTCACGAGCAGGCTATGGTAGTGCGGTCGACCGCCCTCTTTGAAACCGTGAATGATGAGCATGTCGCCGACGCGAATTTCGTCGGCCTTGTCTCGCAAGTACTCGAAGAACTTCGCCCGTTCCTCGAACTTGAAGCGTTCTTTTTTTGGCACCTGCCAGACGTCGAAGAGCTCTTGGTTTTTAAGCGTGAATCGCTCGAATTTTTCGACACTTCGGCGATTCTTGATCTTCATGCGATCGAAGTTGATGCCGCCCTCGTTCGCCTTCGCATGCGGCGTGATTTGCGGGCGCGCCCCGTAGGGATCCACCACCTCGGCGGGGTCGTACCAGGTGCCCGACGCGCGCTCCCAGACGTCGGTCAAAAAATCGATGCACACCTGCGGCGGCTTCGGTCGCCCTTCCAGTGTGTAGACGTCGTAGTGGCGGTCCCCATTCGCGAAGCGCGTCTTTCCTTGCAAGTACGCTTTTCGCCACTCCTTTCGTAGAAATCCGTTGCTCTGGTCCGGTGCGGCGTCGAACGGGAGTTCTTCTTTGACCATCGCGCGAACGACGCCCCGGACGCGGGTCATGGCGTCGAGAAGCAACTTTCGTGCGCCGATGAACGTACGGATCTCACGGTCCTGCTCGAGCGTTCGCTCCTCGCAAGCGAGCGTCGCCTTCGGGCCCTCGAGGTCGATCAACGCGGGCACCCAAACAGCCGGTCCGTAGCGGATCTCGGCGACGAGGTGCGTCTCGGACATATGGAGCGGCTTGATTCGGTCGAAGGACGCTCGTTCCATCAGGTCGCGGAGGTCGATTGCGAGGGAAGTGGCTGGGCTGACCTCGTCCTTGGTGCTCCCTAGGCGGTCGCCGAGGAGCAACTCAGCGGCCATGCCTGCGTAGGCGCCGTCCTTGTAGAGATAGCGCTCCGGAAACCAGCGAGATTTTGCGTGACGTTCGAGTTCGAAAACGTCGACGCCGCGTCGCAGAAAAAGGGTGGGTTCAGCGAAAAGTTTGGCGAGCTTCAGTTGCTCGACGAGCGCTAGTGCAAGCTCGACCTCGTCCGCGAAAAGGTACCCTTCGCGAAGAAAGGCGTCGCGCTGCTCGGCTGGACTCTTGAGCTTTTTTTCGACCTTTCGCACGACGTCGAGCACTTTTTGCTTTTTCGTAAGCGCGGCTATCGGCTCGGATAGCGTCTTCGATACGGAGCCCGGTACCCGTCGCCAGAAGAGGGCACGCCCCCGCACGCGCGCAAAACTGAGGCGCTCTTTCTCGAAGTCCACGGCACCCTGAAGGGGGCTCTCGGCAAGCGCTGCCTTTCGTGCCTCGGAGCACTTCTTCGAGGCTTGCGCGAGTGCTTGCGTTTCGTCTGCGTTGAGCAACGGGGCCAGGGCAGCGCTCGCGGCAACGGCAGCACTCGCGGCGGCACTCGCGCTTTGGAGTGGGACTGCGCTACCCACCGGTTCGTGGCTCGTGGCGGCCTCCTGAACGGACGACGAAGCTCCGCTCGCCTGGGTGCTCTCCGGGGCTGCCCGCTTGCAACCGCCCGCGAGTGCCGCGGCTAGCAGCAGCACCACGATCCCCGTGTGTCGTCGCATCCTCGAAAGCTCTCCGCTATTCCAGTACCACGCGGACGGCCGGTGCGAGGGCGTGCTCGAGCATGTCGCGCATGCCCATGGCGAATTCTTCAGGAAGCGCTCCGGGTTTGAAGAAGCGAGCTTCCCGAATTTCGAGCCGATTCTTGGGCCCCTTAAGTGGCCCAGCAACCTCCGCGAGCACACATATCGTGACCGCGTGGAAGCGTGGGTCACGGTCGGGTCGTGAGTAGATTCCGGTGACGTCACCGAGTGCCAACACGGTCGCTCCAGTTTCTTCGACCAGCTCACGCGGGAGCGCGCTCCGAAGTTCCTCCCCCCATTCGAGGGTGCCGCCTGGCAGGGCCCACGTGCCCGTATCACCGCGTCGAACCAGAAGGATGCGTCCTTCGCCGTCTCGCGCCACCGCTGCGATCCCGACGACCGGACGGCGCAAGAGATGCCGTGCCACTTCCTTCAAAATGCCAAATGCCCCAGTGGGCAACCAAGCGAGCGGCGCGAGCGACATGCGTTCCGAACTCCTAAACCCACGCGAGCAGTTGGGTGACGAGTTTCTCGACGCCCGCGCCCACTTCCGCGGGACCGCGAGCCAGCATGTAGCAGGGGGTGCTCACGACCCGGTTGGCTTCGTCGATGGCCAAGGCGTCGACCGACCGGTCGAGGTGCTTGGCCCCCATCGCTTCGAGCGCCGTTGCCGTCGCGGCGTCGCTGCCGATGGTCAGCGCGACCTGATGCGTCTGCCCGAGCAGTCGTGCCACCAAGGAGGGTGCAATGCAGAGCGCCCCAATTGGTTTTTTGTTGGCGTGAAGGGCGCGGACGAGCGTCGCCACGCCCACGTCCACAACGCAGTCTGGGCCGTCCATCGCAAAAGTGCAGAGGTTCTTCGCAGCCCCGAAGCCCCCCGGAATGAGGAGCGCATCGAGCTCGTTCTCGTCCAGTGTGGCGACGTCACGAATCTTCCCCCGTGCGATCCGTGCCGACTCGACGAGGACGTTTCGAATCTCCCCCGTCGGCTTGCCGGTCCAATGATCGACGACCTCCGCTTGCGCTATGTTCGGCGCCATGCAGACGATGTCCGCACCAGCTTTGTCGAGAAAGTACAGCGCCAGCGTCGCTTCGTGGATTTCAGCGCCGTCCAGATAACCTGAGCCTGCGAGCAACACTCCGATCCGCTTTGCCATCGAATCTCTCCTCGTCCCCGGTCCTATACCATGAACCTCGATATTGCCGACGTCCGCGAAGCTGCCCGAGCGCTCAGCGGGCGTGTCCTTCGAACGCCGGTCCTTACGTGCCCCGCCCTCGACGAGCTTGCCGGCGTCTCGCTGTTTCTCAAAGCTGAAAATATGCAGCGAATAGGCGCATTCAAGGCGCGCGGGGCGCTCTATGCGGTTTCGCGCTTACCGCCGGAGGTGCGGGCGCGCGGTATCATTACGTACAGCTCAGGCAACCATGCGCAGGCGGTTGCGTTGGCTGCGCATGAGTACGGGATCCCCGCTTACGTCGCGATGCCGGTGGATGCGCCCAAGGTCAAGGTGGCGGGCGTACGCGCACTCGGGGCCGCGATCACTTTTGCCGGCACGACATCGGACGAACGGCTTGCCTGTGCGCGCGAGCTCGCTCTGCGCACGGGTGGCGTCATCGTGCCGCCGTTCGATGATCCCCACGTGGTTGCTGGGCAGGGGACAGCGACCCTCGAGCTTTTCGAGCAGGTCCTCGAACGAGGCGACGGACCACTCGATTCGGTGGTTGTCCCGGTGGGTGGTGGGGGGCTCTTGGGAGGCGCTTGCCTCGTCGCAGAGGCTTATGGCGCGCGTGTTTTTTCCGCCGAGCCCGAGGGCTGCGATGCGCTTGCAAAAAGCTTGGAGGCGGGCGTCCGGGTGCGTGTCGAGCCCGCGCAGACAATCGCAGATGGCTTACGGCCGGTGCGGGTGGGTGAGTTGAATTTTGCAATCGCTCAGCGTTCGGTGACCAAGGCATTCCGGGTTGACGACGAGGCCCTCGGCCGCGCGCTCGTTCACTTGTTGCTTCTCGCCAAGACCCTGGTCGAGCCATCGGGCGCAGCCGGGGTCGCGGTGGCGCTCGGTCGAAAATTGCCATCCGACGCACGGCGCGTTGGCGTGTTACTGTCCGGCGGGAATGTCGCCCCCGAGCAAGTCGCAACCCTCCTCGCCCGTTACGGTGGGCTCGCAGGCTGAGGGGCAAGAATCTGCGGAGCCTCCTAGTTCCGGTTACCAATCCGCATTCGCGCCGCCGTCGAACACCACTCTGCAAGCGAGCTTTTCGCTGCCGGGTGGAGGCAAAGAGCCGCCGTTGCTCGACCCTGCCGCACGCACCACGGCGATCATCATTCTCGTCGCTTCGGTGGCGATGGCGCTCCTTGTCTCGGGGGTTTGCTCGGTTTCGGAGTCGGTGATCCTTAGCGTCAGTCGGAGTCAGGTCGAGAAAATGTCCAAGAGCGGCAGCGCCTCGGGCCGCGCACTCGACCAGTGGAAGCGCCGCGATATCGAGAAGCCCATCGCTGCGATCCT
>CANMZR010000331.1 GCA_947502375.1 Polyangiaceae bacterium | reverse complement strand
GGTCGCGCTCCGGACCACGTCGAGCATCGCCCCCAGCATCGAGCCGGTCGTCACGCGCGACGAGCTCGAGGCCGTGACGACCCTCGTTCCGCGGATCCCGGTGACCGACGAAGCCGTCGAATTGGCGGTCCGAATCGCGCGCGCGACGCGACCGACCACCCCCGGAGTACTCGATGACGTGCGGCAGTACGTGCGTTTCGGTGCCGGTCCCCGTGGCAGCCAGGCACTCGTGCTCGCGGCCAAGGCACGAGCCGCCCTGCGCGGCGATGCCGCCGCGGACGTCGAGGATGTCGCAGCCCTGATCGTGCCGACGATGCGGCACCGTCTCGTGCTTTCGTATCGTGCCGATGCCGATGGACTCGAGGTCACGGACCTGCTTTCTCGCATTCGTCGCAGCCTGACGTGACAAGCTCAAGCGCGCTCCCAGTCGACGCCTTCTTACCCCGACTTCTCGACGCGCTGGCAACGCATGGAGCGGTCGTGTTGCAAGCTGCGCCCGGTGCGGGAAAGACGACGCGCGTACCCGCCGCGCTACTCAATTGCCCAGCCATTTACGGGAAAATAATCGTACTCGAGCCACGTCGTCTGGCGGCTCGTGCGGCTGCCGCGCGGGTTGCAAGCGAGCTCGGAGACACGGTGGGGGGGCTCGTCGGCTACCAGGTCAAGCTCGACTCCAAAACCTCGGCGCGCACGCGGCTCGTGTTCATGACCGAAGGCGTTCTGACCCGTCGCTTGCTCAGCGATCCGACGCTCGAAGGCGTCGGGGTGGTCATCCTCGACGAAGTGCACGAACGGCACCTGCACACCGACATCGCACTCGCCCTCGTGACCCACCTGCGTCGCACACGCCGCCCGGACCTCCGGATTGTCGTGATGTCGGCGACGCTCGAAGCGGCCCCGATCGCGGCTTTGCTCGATGCCACTTCCCTCGTGTGCGATGTCCGCGCCCACCCGGTGTCGATCGAATACGCCCCGAGTCGCGAGCCGCTCGAGACCGAAGTCGCCATCGCGGTACGCAAGGCGCTAAGCGACGAGCCGGAAGGCCATGTCCTCGTGTTTCTTCCGGGAGCAACCGAAATTCGCAAGGCCCTCGAGCGTTGCCAGCCGCTCGCCCAACAGGAGTGCGTGCGGGTGCTGCCGTTGCATGGCTCCCTTTCGCCGAGCGAACAAGACGCGGTGCTCGCGCCCTCCAAACAGCGCAAGGTGATCCTTTCGACCAACGTCGCCGAGAGCTCGCTCACCATCGACGGCGTGCGCACGGTCATCGACAGTGGCCTGGTCAAGGTCGCTTACCAACCACCCGGCTCGACGATGCAAACCCTGAAGATCGAGCGCGTGAGCCGCGCCTCCGCCATCCAGCGCGCGGGCCGTGCAGGTCGTACCGCACCGGGTCGCTGCATCCGCCTTTACAGCGAGTTCGAGTATCAGACGCGACCCGCCTACGACGTGCCGGAGATCCTCCGCTCGGATTTAAGCGATCTCGCGCTCACGGTGCAGGTCGCCGGCGCCCAGGCCAACGCACTGCCATGGCTCTCGCCCTTGCCCCCGGAGGCACTGGCCGCGGCGGAGCAATTGCTTCAGCGGCTCGGTGCCGTCGCTGGCGGGCAGCTCACGCCGCTTGGGCGTCGCATGGCTCAATTGCCCATGCACCCACGCATCGCGCGAACGCTGCTCGAAGCCGAGCGGTTTGGACTTGGCGAGAGCGGTGCCGCCGTCGCCGCGTTGCTCGTTGAAGAGGCCACAGGCGACCGAAACGGCAGCCAGAATTTTTGGGATCAACTCGCGCGCTTCGAGCAATTCCTGGGCTCTGGAGAAAACGGACGCGGTCACGACAGCGCCGAGCTTCAGCGCGGCTCGCTCCGTTCAGCCGCGCGAGCTTGGAAAGAAATCGTGAGGCACGTCGATCCGCGGCCGCTCGCAAGACCCTCGCTCGAAGCCCACCACGCGCTCTCGCTCGCCCTCCTTGCGGGGTTCCCCGATCGGGTGGCGCGGCTGAACGCAAAGCAAGACGGAACGGCAACTCGCGGCCCGAAGGATCGCATGGCCACGCTGACGGTTTGCGACGGCCGAGCCGCCGTCCTTCGCGATCCGGGGGCCATCGGCGGAGACGGCTCTGCGCTCCTCTTGAATGGCAGCGATGCCGGACCCGGGAGCGTGATTCAAGTCACCTCGGCGATCCCACTGCGCGCGGACTGGATCCTCGACTCGCAGGGCGACTTCGTGGAAGCCGAGTCCCTGGTGGAATTGAACCGGGAGACCGGCCGCGTCGAATCGCGGGATCGCTTGCGCTACGGGCGACTCGTACTCGACGAGTCCCGGTCCTCGGCCGCGGGAAGCGATGCTGCCGTGCGCCTCTTGACGGATGAATTCTTCGCTCGGGGACTCGACCGGAAAGACGCCCTCGACGCCTTGCAAAGACGAGCCAAACGAGCAGAAAATGCTGGGTTTCAAGGAATTGACGAGGCTCTACGGGCCACGGTCGCCAACGCCGCCCGAGCGGTAAGCAGCGTGAACGAACTCGCTCAAGTGGACCTGGCGGCACTCTTTTTTGCCGAGCATGCAGGCCTCGCCGCGGCGCTCGCCCGCATCGCGCCCGCAGCCGTGCGCCTCCCGACGGGCCGCGACCTCGCCATCGAATACCCAGGCGACGGAGCGCCCTTCGTCGAGAGCTACTTGCAGGATTTCTTCGGTATGAGAGCCTCGCCACAGGTCGGCGGTGCGCCGCTCGTGATGCAACTCTGGTCGCCGAACCGACGCCCCGTGCAGGTCACGTCCGACCTCGCAAGCTTCTGGAAAACGACCTACCCGGAGCTTCGACGAGCGCTCATGCGCCGGTATCCGAAACACCATTGGCCTGAAGATCCGAGCGATGCAAAAGCGACGCGGTTCGCGCGAAATGCCTAGCAGAGCCGGCTCACCGTTTTACAACGAGGATGGTTGGCAGGACTTGTTGGAGCTGCCCGATATCCCGTTGCAGCTCGTGCCTTCGGGGCAATCCGCCTGCTTCACGCAGCTCTTGCGACAACGGTTGTTCCCGTTCTCTTCGTTCGTGCACACCGCGCCCTCGACGCATTCATCGGTGCTGCTGGAGGTGACGCAGTCCTCGGCTATCTCGGCACGTCCGCAGCCGAGCGCGCCCAGCATGCCCACGAAGCTCAGCAAGCCCAAGCACGCAAGCCCACGCCATTTCACAAGGATGCTCATGCCGTCATGGTTTCGATGTTCACCTGACGGCGCAAGAACTTTTGGAGAGATACCGAAGCGCTTCTTTTTAGTTTTTGCGCGGTGTCTGGTAGGGACGAGACGGTGAGTCCCCCGGAATCTCCCGCACCCTCCCCGAGCGTCGTCATCGTGCGGCCCCCCGAGGGTCTCGCGCGCGGACTCTATCCCGTACCAGGGTGGGCGCCGCCGCTTGCAACCCTCGGGCTCCTCATCCTCGCCGTCGGCTATTCGCTCGTGCGAATGCGACGCGGGCGAAAACCCAAGGCCAGTTCGCCCGCCACGAGCGTTCCAACCGCGCAGCCGAAGAACCCAGCACCATGACGGAAGAAGCTCCCTCGAACGACCTGAATCTCGAGCGACTCGTCCGACGGGTCCTCGTCGTGATGATGTTCGGCATTCTGCTCTACGGAGCATTCCTCGTGTACACGGGCCTCGCCGACGTGGGCGCCCGCTTTCAGCAGTTCGGTTGGTGGTCCTTTGCGGCCGCCTGTGGTCTTGCGGCATTGAACTATCTGCTGCGTTTTCTGAAGTGGGAGTTCTATCTCGGGATCCTCGGTATTCGCGGGATCCCGAAGTTCGAGAGCCTCCTGACGTTTCTATCGGGCTTCGTCTTGACGATCTCGCCGGGCAAAGTCGGCGAGGTCTTCAAGTCGTTCGTCCTCTTGCGAACGCGCGGCATTCCGGTGGAACGCACAGCACCGATCGTCATCGCCGAGCGCGTGACCGACGTCATTGGAATCGTCGCGATGATCACGGTCGGCAGCCTCGGCTTTCAAGGCGGGCTCGGGTGGGCCGGAGCGGGCGCCGCGCTCGTGGTCGGTCTCCTGGTGTTCGTCGCGTCACCAAGGCTCTCAACGTGGGCGGTCGTTCGCCTCGGCCGAATGCCGGGCGCGATTGGCCGGGTGGGAAGTCGCCTGGCGCCCAAGCTGTTGACGGCCCTCGAACAGCTGCGTGAACTGACCACCCCTTCTCGCTTGATCGTTCCCACGCTGCTCAGTGTCGCGAGTTGGTCGCTCGAGGGACTTGGCCTTTGGCTGATTTTGAAGGGATTCGCGCAGACGACTCCAGTCGCACTGGCCGCGTTCAGTTACGCGACCGCCACCCTCGCGGGCGCAATTGTGCCGCTCCCCGGCGGGCTCGGTGTCACCGACAAATTGATCGAACAGCAGCTGACACACCTCGGCGGAGTGCCGCTCGCCGTGGCCTTCTCGGCGATGTTGTTGATTCGGTTCGCGACCCTTTGGTTCGCGGTGCTCGTGGGGTTCAGCGCCCTCGGAATTCTGCGGGCGCGCCATCCAAGCCTCGTCGAGCAGCGGAAGTAACGAAATGATGTTGACGCAAGAGGCCTTCGCGCCGACGGGCTGACGCAGATGGCCAAAGCTGAAAACTCCAAGCTTTCACTGCGCGGCGTGCCGCTCGTCGAGCACGTGATAGAGCTCCTGCGACCGCACGTAAACGTCGTAGGCGGAGATGCAGGGCAGTTGAACCACCTCGAAGATGAGCTTCAGGTGGAGTTGCCTCGCACGCTGCGGACGTACCTCGCGTTCGACTTCGCATTCGACGGCTTCGGACGGCGTTGGCATGGACGCGGACGCTTCGGTCGGCCGCCCGCTCGACGCCGGTGCCTGAGCTCGCTACGCACCCTCGCCGAAGCGATGACCGAATTTGGATTCACCCAGGTGGGACTGCGGGGCCGGCTCGTTCGGTTACCGAATTTACCGGGACAGCCCTGGAATGCGCTGTACCTCGGCGAGGCACGCAGCGACGGCGAGTTACCGATCCTCGGGCTCATCACGGAGGCGAGCGCCCTGCTTGCGTGTGTGCGTTACACCGGGTTCGACCGGTACCTCCTCGACCAGTCGGGGCTTCTTGAGCTGAAGGAAGGGATGCGCCTCGAAGACCTCGACTCGCACCTCGTTCTCAACCCCGAGCTCAGCCTGCTGAATCCGGAGGAAGACTTCGATTCGAACTTCTGACCGTCAGCCCAATCCAGCAGAACGAGCGCCATGACGCAGCGTTTGCACTTGCTCGTCACCGCCGCCTACGACCGCGAGCGGGCCGACAAAGGAATCACTGAGCTCCTCCAGGTGGCGGGACACACGGTCGCTAGGACCGAGGTCCAACGCTGGCTTTTGGCCGGGCAGATCCAGCGCTCGGGCGAGTTGCTTGAACGGCGGACGCCACTGCGAACCGGTGACCGAATCGACGTCGAGGTCGGGCGGCCTCAAACCAGCGACGCTACCCCGGACGCCAGCGTCAGCTTTCAAGTCGTGTTCGAGGATCCTCACCTGCTCGTCGTGGACAAGCCGGCCGGCCTGGTCGTCCATCCGGCTCGCGGACACCGGACGGGGACGCTGGTCAATGGCCTGCTCGCCCATGGGGGCTTCGAGCTCGCAAGCAGTGACGCCCGCGATCCGGAG
>CANMZR010000330.1 GCA_947502375.1 Polyangiaceae bacterium | reverse complement strand
GCGCGTGGCGTTCTCTGAATGGTGGGCTCCGGTGGGCGAGGTGCTTGACGACTGTGGTCTCGAGCTCTCGCGGCTCGTGCGCGATCCCGCTGGGGATATCGACTATCCGCTCGCGGCACCGTGGCTTCTTTACCTCGAGAACTACCTCGAGGCGTTTCACATTCCGTATGTTCATCCGGAGCTTTCGAAGACGCTTTCGCTGGACGATTACGCCCATTCACTCCTGCCGCACGGGACGCTCCAAGTCGGTGTCGCTCGCGCCGGCCAGCCTGCGTTCGAGCCCGCGCGGGGACGTTTCACCGGGCAGCGCGTGGCTGCCTTTTGGTTTTGGTTATGGCCGGCCACGCTTGTAAACATCTATCCATGGGGGGTTAGCCTGAACCGCATTGACGATGCGGGCTTCGGTCGGTCGGTCGTTCGTTACCGCGCCTGGGTTTGGGAGCCCTCGCTCCGACTTGCAGGTGCGGGCGGAGCGCTCGATATCGTCGAAGGGCAGGACCAGTCGGTCGCGCTGAGGGCCTGGGCGGGGTTGCAAAGCGCGCTCTACCGGCGGGGCCGTTACAGTGCGACGCAAGAGTGTGGGTTGCACCATTTTCACCGCATGCTCGCGCTAGCGCTCAGGTGAACCGATACGCTCGCGGCAAAATTGAGCTACCGTGGCGCTCGGTCCAGCCGGCGAACGGTCGGGGTCGCGCTCGAACGACATGCCCATCACCCCCGACTTTCGCGCGATGGCCCTCGAATTCGGCCTTGACGATCGCTTCCCCGAAGACGTGCTCTCGGAGGTTCGCGAGTATCAAGCGAAGCCAGGGATCGATGACGCGGCACTCGTCGATCTGACCGCGCTGCCTTTCGTAACCATTGACGGTGCAGGCACCCGTGACCTGGATCAAGCGCTCCATCTGGCCTCTGAATCCGGTGGAATTCGGCTCCATTACGCGATTGCCGATGCGTCCTACTATGTGGCTCCTGGCACCGCGCTCTTCCGGGAGGCACTGCGTCGCGGCTCGAGTTTCTATTTGCCCCGTTACTCGGTTCCGATGTTGCCGCGCGCCCTTTCCGAGGGCCTCGTATCGCTGGCTCCCGATGCCAACCGTCGCGCGCTCGTTTTCGATGTGCGACTCGATGAACGCGCAACGGTGACAAGCTTTACGATCGTTCGGGCGCGGGTTCGAAGCCGCGCGCGGCTGACCTTCGACCAGGTCGATGGCCTTTTCTCGAACCCCGCGGACTCACCGCTCGCGACTCACGAGGCCGCGAACAGCTTGGCCTTGTTCAGTCGCCTCGGCCCCTTGCTCGCCGACCACGAAGAGCGCACCCAGGTGGTGCGCTATCAGCGCACCGAGGCCGGCGTCCGGCTCGCGCGGGATGGCTCCGTAGCGGTCTACCGCTCGTCGCGCGGTCTTGCCGATCTTGCGAACGAGCAGCTCAGCATTTTGTGCAATGGGCTTGGTGCCCGCTGGTTTGCGGGCGCGCAGACGGACTTCGTCGAGCCTATCTATCGGGTGCACCCGACGCCCGGTCCGGAACGCCTTCAGAGCTTTGAAAAACTCGTAAGGCAGATTGTGCTGAGACGCGCCTTACCCGCCGAGCCTTGGCTCTACGAGTGCGACGGCGGGCTCGATCTCGCCGCGTATCTCGAGCGGCTGCCGACGGACGGCCCCGGCAAGCGGCTTGCCCAGGCCCTGCATCGGCAAGCGATGGTGTTGAACGGCCGCTCTTCGTTCACGAGCGCCCCGGCGGGGCATTTCGGAGTGGGTGAAGCCGTCTATTCACGCTTCACGTCTCCGATGCGCGAAGTGGTCGGGATCTTTTGCCACAAAGAAGCGTTCGAGCGCCTCGCGGGTCGCGGCGCGCAACCGCGAGAAGTCGATGAAGCCGTGCGCGCTCAGGTGATCGATGCCGCCAATCGCGCGAAAGACCTGCAGCGCCGACTCGGTCGCGAGGTGGGGCGTGCCATGTCACGAGTGGTGCTTGGTGCGGATGCGGCACATCCGGTGCAACGCCGGCCACGGCGGCGCGGAACGGTGATGGGGATCTCGAGTTCGGTTGTCTATGTGCAACTCGACGACCCTCCCATCGATGTCGTGGCGCCCTTGCGCGACGAGCCGTCCGGCAGTGGTGACGTGCGGTTCGAGGTTGTTGACGACGGGGGACGCCTGCGGGGGCGCGACTCGCTCGAGACCATCTGTTCCCTCGGGGACGAGGTGGTCGTGTATGCGGCGAGCGACTCTGGCGTGGTGCTCGTCTCGGCCGAGGCCGCGTCGCCGCTTAGCTGAGCTCGCGGGCGAGGACCCCGAGGCCGGCGAGCGGCTCGCTCGAGTCGAGGAGCAGGGGTGCGGCGCTAGCGAAGCCCGCCTCGCCAGCAAGCGCGCGCAGTTCCTCGAGAAGGAGCGCGTGCTCCGCGGCTTCGCGCCGCTCTTCGTTGGCGATCGAGGTGAGCTTCCTCAGCGCGCTCATGGCCACGGCGTCCGAGGAGGTGAAGTCGCCCGGATGAGGCCACGAGGCCAGCTTCGCGAGCGAGCGATTCAAAATGAACCCTGCGAATGGGAAGTTCCTTCGAAGCAGGTCCGCTTGAAACAGGGTCGCCTCGCGGAGCGAAGCTTCCTCGGGCGACGTGACCAACAAGAATGCGCTTTCGTCCGATCCGAGCAGCTTCGCCACGCCGTCACTGTGCTCCCGCATTCCACCGAAAAGCCCGCTAAATGCCTGGAAAAAGACACCGAGGTCCGCGATGAAGCCCTCGCCAAATACCCGGCTGAACACGTGACCCACGAGCCGGCCGGCACTCGCCAGAAACCCCGCGCCCTCTTTTGGAACGAACACCTTGAGAATGCTGTCCTCGAGGAACGCGGAAAGGCGCGCAGGCGCATCGAGAAAGTCGAGTGCGTTGCGCGCTGGCGGTGTGTCGAGGACGATGAGGTCGTACCGACCCTCGGACGCGAATTTGAAGAGAGCCTCGCCTGCGGTGTATTCGAGCATGCCGGAAGCCAGCTCCGAAAGGTGGGCGAAGAGCTTCGTTCCGAGGATCTTGGTGGTCTGTTCTGGTGTTCCGAGGACGCGGATCACCTGCTCGAAGACCACCTTTGGATCGAGCATCCACGCGTCGAGTGAGCCTTGACGGCCCCCCTCAGCGGCAAGCCCCAATGCCTGCAGTTTGTCCGCCGGAACGGGTCTTGGGCCCGGCGAGGCAAGGGGGATCCCGAGCGCGTCCGCAAGGCGCCGTGCCGGATCGATCGTGAGCACGAGCACACGGCGCCCAAGTTGCGCGCCTGCGAGACCGAGTGCGGCAGCCATAGTTGTCTTGCCGACGCCACCCGGACCGCACAGGACGAGCACGCGTTTTTCGCGGACGAGTCTCCTTAGCGGGGTCCCCCGCGCGTCGTCGGCGGGCGCTTCCGAGTCACTCGGGCTCATGCCGCCACACCCGACAGGTCGCGCTCAATCGCGGCGAGCAAAGAAGGCCCGCTCGCGGCGTGTGCCCCGATCGATACCAGTGGCGCTCCGAGATCACGCAGGCGAGCGAGCGCGTCGGCGGCCTTCTCGATCCGCACGAGTCCGCGACGGCCGAGCACTTCGACGGGCAACAGGGCATCGAGAGCCGTACGCTCCTCAGCAGTGAATGGGTCGTTGGGCACCTGGTTCGCGATGATCGCGCCTACGTCGAGACCGCGCAGACGCAAGGCCGCGCAGAGCTCTCGGGCTTCGCTGACCGGCAAGGACTCGAGCAGCGTCGCTGCGACCACGGTCGTTGCGCGAGGATTGCGAATGAGTTCGATCCCGGCACGCGCCGCCGTGGCGATGGGTCCCATCGTGAAAACTTTTAAGATCGTTTCGGGCAGTGCGGCAAAGGCCAAGGTGTGCCCACTCGCGGGCGCGTCGAGCACCATCAGCTCGTAGACCGGTGCGCCGTCCCGCCGCTGCTCTTCGAGCAACTGCATCCCTCGAAAGAGCACGCCCATCTCCGCGAACGCGGGCGCCGCATCGATGAACTTTCGAACCGCGTCGAGCTTCAGCGCACGGTCGGCCATGAACTTAAATGGCAGTGTTTTTCGTAAGAACTCGCGCACGCCGTCCTCGCCGCGAAGGACGACATGCGAGAGAGTCTCCGTCAGAACCTGGGGCACGTTCGCGGGTTCCAAACCGGGGGCGAGGAGACCGAGAAGGGACGAAGCCGTGGGCGTACTTCGGCCGACCTCGCACACGATCACGCGCTTTCCCATCGCCGACGCTTGCCGCGCAAGAGCAGCTGCGAGCAGCGTCTTGCCCGTGCCGCCTTTGCCCGTGACGATCAGCATGCGTCGCTGAAACAGCTCGGAAAGTAGCTCGGCGTTCGGTGAGGAAGCATCGCGACGGACCACGCGCGCACCCTACACCGGAACCGCCCTGCCTTGGCCCCGGTTTCCGCCACGGAACGCCTTCGTGTCCACGGCGAGCGCGCGGCACGTTCAGGCGGCCGCGGGACTCGTCGCGGCCAGGGGGCCGCCACGGGGGGGTCGCGTTCCTCGTGCAAAAAAGCGCGTCGCAGTTGCCACGGGAACCCGCTGTCTTTATGCCGCCTGCGGCGGTTTGGCGTGCTCAATCCGTCGGCGTCTCAATCCGTCGAGCGTCGACCTCGAACCGTCCGGCGATTGTTGAGGCCCAGCTGCGTGGACGGGTCGTCGGGCGACAGTTTTGGAATGATCCGTCTCGAAGCTTTGCGCCGCTCAGGGAGCGATAGCGATGCACTCTTCCCTGCTGCACCAACCGGGTGCAGCGCGGGTTGAGAGCTGCCTTCCTCGGCGGGCATGGCTTCGAAGGTCACCTTCAACTCGCGGTGCTCGTGCTTCAAGAAACAAGCGACCGCAGCGTTCAGAAAGGGCGAGATGCCCGAGTAGCCAAGAAATTGCGCCGTTCGGCGAATGATCTCTGCCAGCGCCGGATCGATGTTCAGCGCCGTCTCTCGAGGTCCGGGCAGCGCGCCCGACGGACCAACCACAAAAACCTCCTCGGCCAGCTTTGCCATCGGAGAAGGCTAGTCGAAGTCAGCCGGTTCTGGCCACATGTGCGTAAGTCTGCGGTCACCTGCGGAGGCAAAACGTTTTTTTGCTCAAACCCGTTCTCAACAGGGAGAAGACTACCCCCGGCACACGCTTAGGGCGCTGACTTGAAAAGACGCGGTCACCCACCCACGTTAAAGAAGCGTCGAGCATCAGCAGCACACGCAGGGAGTGCGAACGGCTTCGTGAGGGCCAGGCCCGAAACGAAGGAGGCTCGGTTCTGGCGCACGGCGTTCGCGGTCCGCAGCGGCTATTTCGGGTTTTCGATCGGTGCACACGTGGACACGCCGGCTCCGACGATCTTGAAGGGGACCGTTGGGACTTTCATCACGACTTCTTTGCTAACCGGGTCGTAGCGCTCCACGCGTGAAGCGGTGCCGCTCGGCGCGGTAAAGATCCAGAAACCTCCGCCCCAAAAGGCGAACGCAAACCCGGTCCCGATTTCCACCGAATCCAGTGGTTGCTCTGGCCCAAGGGCAGATGACGCTTTATCCAGTTTCGCGATGTAGGGCGGAAACCCAAAAAAGAAACCGAACAGGTCACCCTGGCCGGTGCCCGTGAGCTCCGCGGCGGCCGAGAAGCCGAAACTTCCATGAGGACTCACCTTGAGGGTGGCGGTGTCGATCGACCCGAGT
>CANMZR010000329.1 GCA_947502375.1 Polyangiaceae bacterium | reverse complement strand
GCTTCTGTTTGCTGATGGTGGAGGGGTTCGGGTTGCGGCTTTGCTTCTCGTCGCTCATCGTCGTGGGTCTCGCTTCGTTGAGAGGATTGCTACGTTCCATCCGTTTAGGAAGCCATACTGTACCCACGTTCAGTAGTTTTGCCAAAACATTTGTCGAGCCTGGGTCGGCTGGTGGGTGAGGATGCGAACGATTCGTTCGCAGGCTAAAATAGTCCGATGGAAAAATGCAGGGCGCCGAGTGATTCCCATGGTCGCGGCGCGAGATTGACGCCCCCGTCGAGTGCAATCGGGCCGACCGGGGTCGTGGCACGCAGTCCCGCGCCCGTGGCGTAGCGGAGGGTCAGGAGATCGGTGGCTGAGTGAAGGGACGCGGCCTTGGACCACGCGTTACCGGCGTCGAGAAAGAGTCCGAGGGCAAACATGTCCGTCACGGGGAGCCGCACTTCGGCGCGTGGGTTCACGAAGAGATTTCCCGCGCGGACGCCGACCGTTTCGATGGCGAGCGTTCCTGCGAGGACCTGCTGCGCGAGATCTTCCGGGACGAGGGAGTCGAGGCCGAAGCCTCGAAGCGTGCCGACGCCCCCGACGAAGAACAGGCGGTCGGGGTAGGTGGCGCTCGTGGGCGTGAGCTGAACATTGCCGCCCCCTGCCAGGCTGAAGGCAAGGGCCATTCCCTGCTTGTTGAGGCGCACGTAGCCGGCACCGCGCGCCGTGATCCTCAGGAACTCGCTGTCGACGTTGGTGGTGGTGCCGATGGGGAGTGCGCTCACGTGCTCGATGCTTGCGGATAACAAGGTGCCGCGCGTTGCGGCGAAGGGGCTGTCCCGCCGGTCCCAGGTCCCCGAGAGGCGCTGGGAGATAGCGATGGTGCGCCCCTCCGGAACGCGCAAGAGGGTCGCAAGCCCGGGGTTGTTGAGGATGACGGCCTCGATGCCTCCGGCGCTATACACAGCGATTTCGTTCACTTCCACGGAGGCACCCGCCTGCAAGGTCAGGCTGCGCGTCGGCCGGTAACTCATGAGTGGCAACAGGGCCTCGCGCGTGAGGGTGAAGTCTCGCTGGTTGTCGCGCACGTCGACGCCATCCACGTTGAGGGTGACGCGGGGGCCGAGCCCCACATCGGGAAAACGCAGCGACACGGCGTTGCGCCGCTCGAGCCGTTGCCCCACTTCGCCGAGGGAACGGCGGTAGTTCGCGCGAACCCCAGGGTCGAGGATGAGAAAGTCCGGTAAGTATCCGAGCTCGAAACGCACGGTCAACCCGACGGCCTTGTTTCCGACGTTGTGGTGCCCGTATTCGAAAGCGAAGCGAAATCCCTCGCCCGTGGAGAAGCCGGCGCGCGGTTCGAGATACTGCGCGGACTGCTCGATCACACTGATGATGACGCGCTTTTTTTCTTGAGGGATGTCGGCGTCTTCAAGCGAGATGGAAACGCTTGAAAAGACACCGAGCGACCCGATGCTCTCTTCGCTCTCACGCACGGCACCGCGCCGAAAGTAGCGCTCGGCGGGGCGGCACTTGGCGAGGTCTCGGCAGAGCGTGAGCCGTCCGAGAATGAGCTCGGAGTCCGTCCGCGTGGCGCCCCGAAGATCGTATCCGGTGATGGTGACGGGCTGGTGCTCGACGATACTGAAGTGTGCGCGGGCCCGGGTTCGGTCGGGTGAGTAGTCGAGCTCGACGCCTACCGTGGCGTAGAAGTAACCGTCGTCCGCGTAAGCGTTCTGGATGCGACTTCGAGCGGCGTCGACCTCGACTTGGGAGAGCGCCTCGCCGAGCTTCAAGCCGGACAGGCGCCACAGGTCCCGCGAAGTCCGGTGGGTGTTGCCGTCGAATACGATGTCGAAAAGATTCGTTTGCGGCCCGAGCTGTATCGGGATCGAAAGTGCGAGTTCGGTTGAGCAAACCACGCCGTGCAGCGGGTCCGGAATACATGAAAACCCATCGGGTAGCCTGGGCTCGGGCAAGGGTTGCTCGAACGCATCGACCGCGCAGGTCGCGGCGGGAAAGGGTGGCAAGGTTTCGGGGATGCAGCGGCCGCCGTTGCCCGTTTTGCACCGAGCGCGCACGACCGAGATGGGACCGACCAAGGCGTTCAGATACCCACGGCTCTTCAGCAACTCCGCCACGTGGTCGAGGGCGTGCTGATAAGCGCTCGGCTCGTAGACCTGAACCGGCTCGCGACGCGCGGTCGGAGCGCGCGAGGCCTCGCCCGGAGCGAAAGCTTGGTCCGCCACCGTCTCATCGATGGCCGCCAGAAAGGAGCGCGATGGCAATTCCTCTCTGAGCGAGGCGTCTAGCTCGTCGCCCAATTCTTCGGCGCCCAAGTTCGCGGCGCCCGATTTTTCGGCGTCAAGGCCCGGTGGGGCCGCGGGCGGCAAACAGGGGTGAACGCGTCGCACGACGCGGGCCAGCTGCCCTTCACGGATTTCGAAAAGAATCCTGTTCACGCTGCCTTCCTCGAGCCGTTCTTCCCGCGCCTTCACGGTCGCGTCGAGGTACCCGCGATTTCGATAATATTGCACGAGCCGTTCCGCGAGCGCCGCTGCGGAAGGCTCCGTCGTGCGGTCGAGGTCGAGGGCTGCGCGAAGCTCCGATGCATCGAAGATGCGGGCACGCTGGAACTCGAAACGGTAGCGCGGTCCCGATGACACATCGACGAAAAGAAACGTGTCGTTCCCCTGTCGAACGAGCCGGTGTGAAACGTCGGCCAGCAAAAAAAAGTTCTTCCGCAGCAGCTCCGCGAACTCGCTGTCGGCCTCGCGAAGAGACTCCTCGTTGGCAGCATCGCCCTCGCCCAGTCGATACCGGTCCCGTAGCGCGTGGAAGGCCGCTTGGTGGCTGGCCTCGATGACGAAAATGCGTCGCGCAATCGACTGCCGTTTGCCAGGTACCACCGTCAGCCGCAAGAGCACCTGCATGACGTCGTCCGTGTCGCTCGTCGTGAGCGTCACGCGGGCCCGCGGAAAGCCAAACTTTCGGTACAGAGCCACGACCCGAGAACGCGCGTCGCGCAAGCTTGGCTCGGTGACTTCCCCGCCCGCTGTGAGCGCCATGGCGGCCTGCAAGCGCGCTTCCGGAACCGAAGGAGCGTCCATCCGAAGCTGGGCGATGAGTCGCCGCGGAGTCGCAACGATGCGCAAAATGACGCCATTTTCGTGGGGCCGAGCATCCACGTAAGCCTGCGCAAATTTCCCCGAGTCGAGTAGCTCCGCGAGTGCGCGACGGGCCACGTCCGGCTGCAGGGGCGTTCCAAGTTTCACGCGGCTCAAGGTCGGTCGGTCGCGCCAGCGCCGGCCAGTGGTCTCGATGCTGACGCCGACAATGGGTTTGCCTGAGAGCTCGCCGATTCGACCTTCGGCGCGTGCCACGAGGTCCGCAGTCGCGGAGTCGAATCCGCTCGTCTCCACCCCAAAAAGGGGAGCTGTCTCTTGGGCCACCGCAGGCCTGGAAAAAAGTCCGCCTCCAAGGGCGACGAGGACCGCCAGGACGCTCGCTTTCACTCGAATTCGAGCCTCCATCTCAGGTCGGCACCGATGTTCCCCGTGGTCGAATTCGAGATGTCGTTGACGTTGTCGTAGGAGCCTTGGACGCTCAGTCCTTTCTGCAACTTCCACTGGATGTTCGAGCGGAGCTCCCGGTTGTCTGACAGCCCGGTGGTCACGGTGGCGCGCAGGTCGTCGGTGATGCGCTTGCCGACCGAGACCGTCGGCTCTGGGCGGCCTGAGCGTGACGAATATTGGCTGCCGAGCCGAAAGTCGTCGATGATCGGCACCGTTTTTCGCAGTGCTTGGTCGAAGCCCGTGAGCGCGGACAAGGCTTCGAGGCTCACGGTTTGTGCGAGCGAAGTCGCCAGGCCTCGGTCCAGCTCGGCGCGCGTAATTCCGAGCTGAAGCAGCAGCACGATGTCATCTTGACTGAGCGGTGGATCGCTCGAAAACTGAACAATCGGCGCATCGGTGTCACCGGTCGCATGCATCCGAATACGCCAGACGCTACCGGCGCTCGAACCCGCATCCGCGCTGGCGCTGCCGGTGCTGCTGCTCGCAGACGAGGCATAGCGCCGCACTTCGGTTTCCGCGGTCACGTCCAGCCTTGGCGTGACACGCGTCGCGTTGTCAAAGTCGATGCGCCCGTCGCGCACGCGAAAATCATGGCCCTGGATGAATAGCTTGGAGGCCGGCTCGAGCCTTAGGGTTCCACGCGCTCCGAACCGCTGGTTGGTTCCTATCAAGCGCAGGCCCGGCGGGCTGACGTCGAGGCTCGTGTCGATGAGGTTGTTGACGACGCGCAGCGGGCGAGGCGACAGCAGTGAGACGTCGAAGGATACAAAATCATTTCGAGGATCGTAGGTGTCGACGAGCGTGCGTGTCTTGCCGGTGAGCTGCTCCAGGTCCACGCGAAAGGCGATGGGTCGCGCGTAGGTGAAGTTCGTGAGCGCGACGGTTCCGGTCACCTGGGGCAGGGCGGTAGCGCCGCTCACCGAGCCCCCTATCGTCGACGTCGTGGCCGATGAAACCGGTTGATAGCTGATATTGAGAAGCGCGTTCGCGGTTGCTTTTACGCCCTCGGATACCGGCAGGGTGAGGTTGCTCGCGGTGAGCGTCGCGTTGACCTCGGCGAGCTCGAGTCCGCGAAGAGGCAGGTGCCCCGTGAGCGAGAGTTGCCCCGAACCACCCGCTCGAGCCGTGGCCTCTTTGATCTCGATCTCGTTGTTGCGTACGAGAAGCCGCACCGCGATGTCGTCGAGTGGGAACTCCCGGCCGGAGAACCGCAAAAGGCCCCGCTTGAGACCGACTTCCCCGGTCAAGCTCGGTAAAAAATACGGTCCGTCCAGGTGCAGACTTCCGCTGACGATGCCGGCTGCGCGAGTGACGAACGGGAGCCGGTTGGTGAAGCGCGCGAGGTCGATAGGCAGCAGGCTGGCGAGGAGATCCAGACGGGGTACGGTGGACAGATCCTCGATGCGGCCCGTCACGGTGACGGTGGCGGCGAGGCTGCTCGGCAGGGTCACCGTGATGGGCAGGCTCGGTATTTTCAGCGAATCTGCGGTCAGTGCGAGTTCTTGCTCAACCTTGCCGATCTGCAACTTCGTGCCGTCCCTGGCGAGCGTGAACTCGTCGATCCGAAGGCGGGCCTCACCGAGCGCCGGATTATCGAGCGGCATCTCCTCGAGTCGAAGCTCGCCGGACGCGCTGCCTATTGGAGCATTCGTCGAATAGGCGATGCCTGACACCAGATTGGCGAGTGCGCCAAGATCGAGCTTCGCGAGTCGCAACGTTCCTTCCCGCAGCATCGGCCGATCGCCTCGCGTGAAGATGAGGTCGTCCACCAACACCTGTCCCCCGAACAGTGTTCCGCGACGAAGCTGGTACGTTGCGGCTTCATCGGCAGCGTGCACGACGCCGCCCTCGGCAGGCTGGTAAGCCGCCTTCACGAGCCGATGCTCGCAGCGGCTCTTGCCCTCGTAGGTCACGGGCATGGTCTCCGGCAACATCTCGACTTGGATGCGGGAGGCTGGCAGGAGGGCAGGGCCTAGTCGAATCGTGGACAGCGCAACGTCGAACAGGCCGTGCATTCGTCGCAACGTGCCATCGAACCGCGCGATCCCCGAAACGTTTCCGTCGGGGAGCACGCGCGTTTCGGTGGGCCCGAAGCCGAGGGCATCCACCATCGTGAGG
>CANMZR010000328.1 GCA_947502375.1 Polyangiaceae bacterium | reverse complement strand
TCCGCGAGCGGCAGTAGCTCGTTGGCTAGTTTTTCAGCGGCCGCCTTGGGGCGTGCACTTCGCGACGCTCCCTGGGCACCTGCAAACGTCACAAGAACGACTCCAAACGTCAGACTCTTCGGCGCCCCCGTGAGAGTCGGCGCGGCACTACTGGCGACGTCAGTGGCGACGTCAGCCACCTCGGTGTCATCGGAATTGCGACCAAACGAGGCCTCTTCGGTCAAGTCCGCACTCGGGGCGCCCGAAGGAACCGGTACCGCAGAAACGGAAGGGCTCGCCGAGAGAGACGCGGGCAACGACAACGGGGCTGGCGGGTGACCGTCGCGCATGCGGTAATCGCCTCTTGGCGCAGCGACAAACGCCGCGGCCAGGCCGAGAAATCCGACAAAAACGGCGCTACCCACCTTTTTCACGCGCCTTCGCATACCACGACCGCTGGATGGGTCCGCAAGAAACCCAACCAACCGCATGCGACGGCAGACGACCACTCGTTCAGCGAATCCATCCCCCGTCTGCGCGCCGGGATCTGGTACCGTGTCGCGGATGGATCCGTTAGCCTGGCTCGGCTTGTCGAAGAGCCGCTCCGGCACCGCACACCTCAGCGCGATTCACGTACGGGTCAAAGCGTTGCTTCCCGAGGACGAGTCGGTGGTGCACCGGTACATCGTGATCGTATCGGTGTTGCTGACGCGCATTTCGCAGTCCGATGGGCAGGTGCGCCCGTGCGAATTCGAGCGGCTGAATGCTCTCTTTCGCCACGTGGAGCGAATGCCCGTCGGCGGCGCGGAGTCCCTCTGCAACGTGCTGACCGAGGTCGTGCCAAAGCTCACCCCGAGCGAGCTCGGTCTCTGTTACCGCGAGCTCAAGTCGCTTTGCAATGCGGACGAGCGACTCCAAGTCGTGCGTCTGCTCGCGAGCCAGGCCTCCGTCGACGGGGCTATCGCCCCGAGTGAACACAGCGAATTAGCCAAAATCGCGGATGCTTTAGGAGTGCCTATCGACCTTGTCGAACCGTTGGCAATCGAAGCGCTCTCGTCCGCGGCCCCACCGCTCGGGCTTGTCTCCGCGCCGACCGAACGAGCCTGACCCAGACCGTTGGCGCAAGAGACGGCGCCGCGCTTCTTAGTGGCGCCGGATAGCCGCGAAGACTCGCCGAAGCGGGCCCGAAAGGCTCGAAAAACCGGTCTGTTTCAAGCGCGTGACGACAGCCGAGCCGATGAAAATCACGGCTCCGAGCAGCATGAACCCTTCGCCCACGTTGAACCAGTAGTGCCAGGTGAAGGCACCCCCGAGCGCCATGTTCAAAAGGCCGAACGCTCCGATCCCAAGCCCCCAAACAGGGTCCGGACCCACATCCTCGCGCGGGGCGTCATCGGTCGTCGAGACCTCGGGGGAAAGCGATTCTTCCGTCACGGCGGCAAAGTAACGGAAAGGCGAGCGCCTGTCGAACGGCAGCAGCGAGGAACGCATGGACATAAATGTGCCCATCGTTGCCACGTCAATGTGGTACCTTTCCTGTCCATGCCATCCACGAAGCGCCCGCTCGCGTGTCATTTGGACTCCGAATACGCGAGCCATCACGTCGCCAGGCGCGGCAGATGCGGCGATTTCACTTCTTCGCGCTGTCAATTCCAGCCGGTGGCATATTAACTGCTTACCACGTTCACGTCGCTCACTTCGAATCGCCATGTCCACCCTGCCCCGCTTTCACTTCGGCTTTCCTGCCGCACTGCTCGTGGCCGGCATGCTCGTCGCTTCGAGTGAGACGGGCTGCGCGACCGAGGAGAGCCCACTTTTGCTGTCCAGCTCGTCCACCTCGACGGGCAGCGGCGGCGAAGGCGGCGGCACAACGTCCACTGCCGCCAAAAACTTGTTCGATGCGCTCGAGCCCACCCTCATCAAGGAGTGCGGCGCATGCCACCAAAAGGGCGGCGCCGCCGACACGCCGTTTCTCGGCGACCCCGACGCGCCGAAACCCGATGCCTATGCGGCAATGACAAGCTGGCCCGGATTCGTCGTGCAAACAGCGGCGAAAAGCCGGCTTCTCACTCACTCCAAATCGGTGGAGCACAAGGGCACGAAACCGAGCGACGAACTCGCCGCGGCACTCGAGACCTGGCTCACGGAGGAGGCAAAATCCGTCAAGGATGTGAGCCAGGAGCAGAAGCCGACGATTCCGCCTTTCAAGCCCATTCTCTCGGGTTTCAATGCCGTGTACCTCGGCGCATTGGGCGCCGAATTCGAGGGCATGGCGGTGACGTTTCTGGCCGAGGAGCTGACTCCATCCACGCTCGCGCTGACCGAGATCGAAGTTCACCCCACCTCAAACTTTGGCGTCAAGCTCACGCACCCGCTCTTCACGGTGTACGCGGCAGGCAGCACCAATGGCGCTCCGGACCCCGTCGATAGCTTCTCGAACGTGACCCTCGAGCTCGCCGCGGGTCAGGCCGGACTGCTCGGCCCAGGCCTGGTCGTGCTGACGAACTGGAAGCCGAATGCACGGCTGTCGCTGGCGTTCGAGGCCGCGGTCGCAATCGACCCGAACGGCGCTGCCGATCCGAACGCCATGCCTTGCAAAGCGAGCGAATCCTTCAGCCTGAATGCCGCGCCGAGCTTCGTCCCGTGTTTCGCTTGCCACAACGGCAAAGACTCGTCAGCCAACGGCGCCGTCGACATGTCCAAGCTGATGTCGGACCCCGGCGCGGCGTGCGGCCAAATTCTCAACCGCGTGAACCTCATTTCCCCCGCGAAGAGCCAGCTCTTCGTCACCACCAACCCTTCCGGGTCCGCGACGCATCCGTTTAAATTCGGCGGCAAAGCGGCAACGTACAACGCCTTCAAAACCTCGGTGACACTATGGATCAACGACGAAGCAAAGTGACGCTCGGGCTCGGCGCGATGATCGTCGCAGCCACCGCCTGCCAAGGCTCCCTTGGCGGCCTGACGCAAAGCGAGCAAGAGGCAGCGGAGGCCGCGAGCAACGTGGCCGGGACGGCCATTGGGACGGACGCCAAAACCGTTCTCGACGATCGCCGGCTCAGCTTTTCGGACGCGTTGCGGACGGCATCGCTCAAGCTGACGGACAAGCTCCCGACGCTCCAAGTGATCCACGATCTCGAGCAGGCCACCGAACCCCGAGCGGCTTACGAACTCGCGGTCGACGAAATGTTTGAGAGCCCACAATTCAAACGCCGCATGCTTCGCTGGGCCCGCGACACCTTCCGCCAGGGTGGAGGCGAACTGGATAGCGCACCCGCGTTGCTCGCCCGCATCGTCGTCGAAGGCCGCCCCTTCACCGAGCTCTTCACCGCCGCTAGCCACAACTGCCCGACGTTCGACGGCGAGAACAACGCGTTCGTCGATGGCGAGTGCGGCAACGACGCGCCCGTGCAAGCCGGCGTTCTAACGAACCCGGGCACCATGAAGCAATTCTACTCGAGCATGGCGTTTCGCCGCGTGCGTTGGGTCCAGGAGGTCTTCGCCTGCACGAAGTTCCCCGCCGAATATTCGGAATCGCCCGTTGACATGGGAGCCGGTCAGTTCACGTCCCCGTGGAAGTTCGAGTCGATCTCGAACACCCCGATCAACTTTCAGGACACGAGCGCCGTCGTGTGCGCCAACTGCCACACGTCGATGAACCACCTGGCCCCGCTCTTCGCGAACTTCGATGCGAACGGCATGTGGAAAAACAGCATTCAGGTGATGACGCCGACCGCACCAGATCCGCAAAAAACGGAGCTCTCGCACTGGCTGAAAAGCGAGGAGACGACAGCCTGGCGCCTTGATCAGCCGACGAAAGACCTGGCGGAACTTGGGGTCGCGATGGCGAATGACCCGGACGTCAAAAACTGCATGGTCGCCCGCTTGTGGAACCTTACGATGTCGAAAGAGGACATCGTGAGCGACTTGGCCACGGTGCCAGTCAAGGTGGTCGCTTCTTACATCAAACAGGTCGACACCAACGGTGGGAACCTCAAAGAAACGCTCAAATCCATGCTGAAGAGCGATGACTTCACTCGCTTCTAGAGGATGAGGAAGATGAACATGAAGACCATTTCAATCGTGCTTATCGCCGCACCACTTTGCTTCGGCAGCGTGCTGATCGGCTGCCAATCGAAGCTGCCTAGCGGAACGATCATTGGCGGTGGCAGCCCCCAGGTCGGCTCGAACGACGCCGATGACGACCCGACCACGGGCAATGAAGGCTCGTCGCAGACCCCGGCGGCTGGCACCAAGAACACGTTCGATCACATGAGCGATCTCGCTGAAAAAGGGGGGAAAGACCCGTTCGAGGTGCTCGCACAGCGCCAAGAAGAGGGCGCTCCCGAAATTCGGACGCGGTTGCATAGCTGCCAAAAACTGCGGATTGCGAGCCTTCGCGGCATCCTGACGGACCTCGGCGTCGATCTGAAAGCGACGGGCAATCCCGAGACGGCGGGCGAGTTGCTCGCGAAGGGCGCCGATGCACTCGGTGGCGCCAATTACGCCGCGCGCTCGGGCGAGGCCATCACCTGGAGCAATTCCGGAGCGACCAAACTGCACGACATTTTCGTGCAAGCGGCGGCCGCAGTCATCGCGGCGATGCCCGGTCTCGAACGCTGCATGCTCGATGGGCAAAGCGTGACGATGTTCGACGAAAGCAACGAGTGCAACGCGGACGCCATTTCATGCCTCATTGGCAAACCGGCGACTCCCGAGCACGTGGCGGTCTGCAACCAGGCGGTCAAGAGCGGGACGGATATCGAAAAAGGTAAAATCATCGCGGTGGCAGCTATTCTGGCCGCCGCACACAGCTGCGAGTGAGGAGGACACCATGGTCGATCAACGAATCAAGGATCTCAGGGGTAGCTCGCGGCGGTCATTTCTGAAGTTCGCCTCGGCGGTTGGCGCGGGCCTCGCGGTCTCACGCTCCGACGTACTGAACTTCATCGCCGACAGCGGTGGTCACGCGATGGCAGACGAATGCGTCGGTCGAAATCGCATGATAAGCCTCATCGGTGGCAACGGCGGCTTCGCCTGGTTCCAGCTGCTCTGGCCCCATAACGGCGTCGCGAAGAGCGGCAATGGCAACGTGGCGTTCCACGCGCTTGGACAAGCGATGGACGCTCCGGACACCGACCGACCGCAGGTCTGGGCGCCCGAAACGCCCTGGCAATCGCTCGGCAAACGCCGCCGTATGACGGCGATGATGGCTGGCTCGAACCAGACGCACAATTCCACTCCGTCGAGCGCAATCGACGTGGGAGGCGGCATCAACGTGCTCGCCGCTGCGGCCTCGTTGCACCAGTCGCTGCCGTCGCTCTTGCCCGTCATCGGCGTCACGCCATTCGACTTCGGCTCCGCCCCGGGCGCACCTCAAGTCACGACCGTCGGCAGCCCTGAAGGGATGGTCGGTCTCTTCAACAGCGCCGCCTCGAAAGCCGTGCTCGCGGCGCACAGCGATGCCGCAAATTACGAGGCGTATTACAAGGCGTTCCTCGGTTTGAACAAGGTGTCGGGCCGCCCGACCTACCAGCGCCAGCTCCGCATCACCAAGGCGAGCGCGAACTATCTTGGGAAAAACCTCGCAACGCTGCTTGAACCGAAGGCCGAAGATATGCTGCGCTACGGCATCACGGGCGGGACTTCGAGCAAGCTGAAGGACATCGCTTACGGCATGCTCACCGCGGTCAACGCCTT
>CANMZR010000327.1 GCA_947502375.1 Polyangiaceae bacterium | reverse complement strand
TGGCAAAGCCCGATGACCAGGGCGCGACGCCAGGTCACTCGTTCGATGCCTGCCTGCCCTGGATGCTTCCGCTGCCAGCGCTCGACGACCAACATGAGGAGCCCGCCCACGCCGAGGGCGACCGCGACGGGCAGGGGGCCAAAGAGCCGCGCCTTGATCCATGCATGGAGTGCGAGGCCGACGACCGCGGATGGGAGGAAGGCTATCGTGAGCGCCAACGCCAGTTGAAGGCTCTCGGGCCGCTTGTTGATGAGGCCGCGGGCATGCTCCATAAGACGCCCCCGAAAGTAGAGCGCGATCGCCAAGACTGCGCCAAGTTGGATCACGATGTTGAGTGTTTTTGCAGCCTCCCCGCGGTTTCCGAGCAACTCGTCGAGCAGGATCAGATGGCCCGTCGACGAGACGGGCAGAAGCTCCGTGAACCCTTCGACAAGACCCAGCAATAAGGCGTGATAGAGCGGCATTGGCAGTCCCTCAGGCTCACCAGCTGCCGTCGATGCGCTTGATGAAATCGTAGGGATAGCCGAGCTCGATGGCACTCACGTGATCGAGACGTTTCAGCTGGGCCGGGCTCAGCTCGAGGTCGGCCGCGCCCGCGTTTTCATCGAGCTGCACCACCGAGCGCGCTCCAAAAATCACCGAGGTTACGGTCGGCTTTGCAAGCAGCCACGACAGCGCGACCTGGCTTGCAGGACGCTCGACCTCGGCCGCCACGCTGAGCAATTCCTCGACGATTGCCCAGTTTTGCGGCCGTTTGTCGAAGCCGTCGTAGCGTTCCTTCCACTTGGCCATGCGGCTTAAGCTCGGGGCGGGGAGCTCCTTTCGGTATTTTCCGGTGAGGAGTCCGCCCGCGAGCGGCGACCATGGCAAGAGCCCGAGTCCGTGCGCCAGGCAGGCCGGTACATGCTCTCGTTCGAGGTCACGGCAGGCGAGGTGGTACTGCGCCTGCAAGGTGACGAACGGCGTGAGGTGCGCCTGTCGCGCGGTGTAGAGGGCGCCGACCAGCCGGTAAGCCGCGTAATTCGAGCAGCCGATGTAGACGAGCTTTCCGGCCCGGATGGCGTCGTCGAGGGCGCGCAGGATCTCTTCATCGGGCGTCGCCACGTCTTGCATGTGGATTTGATAAAGGTCAATACGGTCGGTGCCGAGACGCACGAGACTCGCGTCGATGGCCTTTTGAATGCGCAGGCGCGAGGCTCCCGTGCCGTTGGGGCTGTCGCTCATCCGGAAGCGCATTTTGCTCGCGAGGACGACGTCGTCACGCTTGCCGCTTTCACGAAACCAACGACCGATGACCCGCTCGCTGAGGCCGTCTTGTCCGTACACGTCCGCCGTATCAACGAAATTGATACCGAGCTCGACGGCGCGGTCGAGCATTCGAAACGACTCGGTCTCGGACGAGCCGACGGCGTGCATGAAGCTCTTGTCGTCGGCCTCGCCGAAGGTCATCGCGCCGAGACAGAGAGTAGAAACCCGTGTTCCGGTGTTGCCAAGCTGTCGGTACTTCATTGCCAAGGATCTCCTAGGTTGAATCAGAGGTTCACCACCCTAGCAACGGTTCGGCAGCCCCGGAGCAAGAAGGATGCGTAGGATGGCAAAACCAGCGCAGCCGTCGCCGCCTCGCCCCCCTCGTCAAAGAGGGGGCATCGAAAGACCCGCCGCTTCGATGGACTCGGCGCCCGTCCCTCGATTCGTCAGAATCGAGGGCCAAAAAACAACCGGTAGCCGAGTCAATCGCATCGCAAATCGAGGGTCTTTCGACGCCCTCGGATTGCTAGCGTGAACCCGTCCGTCGCCGCAAGCTGCAACGGCGCAAGAGCGCGAGGGCCGTCAGACACGCGAAGGCTTTCCCGGTCTGCCGGTGCCTATCGTGTCCGGGGCGCCCGAGGGCACAGGCGCTCTCCTCGGCCACGAGGTGGCAAGCGTCCGAGAATCCACCGTGCGGGGCTGGGTTGCAGGTCCCCGCTCGGCCGGGAGGGTAGATGGTGCACACTCCGCCAATGTCATCTTCCTCCGGTGTCCGTAGCTCGACGGTCCCAGGATCGTAGCTCGCGTTCATCGTCGCATCGAAGTCGAGTGAGTGGTCAAGGCCGATGAAGTGACCGAACTCGTGCGTGAGGATGGATTGAAGATCGTAACCGACCTTGGCGTCACCGGTCGTGATCTCGTTGTAGGCGTGGTTTATCTCGATGTCAGCGTCGAGAATCTCACCGCTCACGGAATCGAAGGTGACCGTCGTCTTGGCGAGCGTGTTGTCGGCGCTCTTGTAAGCCCACTTCGAATCTTGAAAGAGGATGATGTTCGCGTTCGCGCCATCCAGATTGTACTCCGCCGTGTGGCATGAGACCGCAGGGCTCGCGACGAACGCGATGCTGGCCTCGCCTTTCGGGCAAGCGAGCGAGCTCCAGCTAGCGATGGAGCGAATGGCGATGTCTTGAAACACCGCGAAGGCGATGTTTGCGCTCCCAGCGTTGCTCAACGAGAAGCCGACGCACAAGGACGGCCAGTAGAGCGGGGCACCAAGCGATTTGCAGTTGTTGTCATCACGCGCACACTCGCCAGCGCAGCTCGTGCTCCGGCAGAACGCGGCGGCGCTGCCGGGAGCTATCACGAACGCCAACGCACAGAGGACGGCTCCAAGTTTCATCGCTGTCTCTAAATTAACATGAGCCGGCTCGTCGGATGCCGTCCGGTGAAGGAAAACGACCCGCCGCCGGGTTACAAAATCGAAGCGGGCCTCGATTGCTCGAGACCCGCGATGAACCGTAAGAGTTTAACCCGACGGCGTTCTCACTCCCGACGATGGGGTGACTCCCGACGACGGCGTCAGGAGATTCTGTCCGTTGGCTGGCTCAATTGCACATGCAGGCGGGCACGGCCTTCGCTTCGTTAACGCAGGTCTGGTCCCACGTGTTGCTGCAGCAGAATGAGTCGGCCGCGCAAACTGTCGTGGCACACGCGCCGCAGCTCTTGTCGAGAGCCACGCCGAGCGTGCAAGCCGTGTGCGTTTTGCACACGCCGCCGCTGCAGATGTCCTTGCAGTACTTGTCTGCTTCCGAAACGCACTGGGCGTCCCAGGCGGTATCGCAGCAGTAGCCGTCGTTCTTGCAAACTTCGGCCGAGCAACTATCGCAACTCGTCAAGAGTGCGCCGCCCTCGTCGCAGACCGCATGGTCGCACTTGCCGGAGCCGCCGCCGCCACCGCCACTCTTGCCGCAGGCCTGCGTCGGATTGGCGCAAGGCAAGCAAGCGCCGAAGCCGCCGGCAACTTGTTGGCAATAAAAATTGAGCTCGGGGGCGTTGTTCTTACCCCAGAGAGTCTGCACCAGGATGACGCCGGCGAGGGTCGCGATGGCATCCCCTTTGAAAAGCTCGACGATCAGCGGATTCAGCGCGATGGGCTTGCAGTCCAAGTCTTCTTTGCAGGGTACGCAGATCCCGCAGGAAACCTTTTCATTGATCTGAACCTTGGCACAAATCGGCTCGTCGTACGTGACGTACGCGTCCTTGATGGTGATCTTCTTGATGCCGACGTCGATGACGTCGCTGCCGACGAGATCACGGATGAGCTTGCCAACGTTGAGTTGAATGCCGGCGTTCGCCTGCTCGCAGTCGGTGTCGCTCGAGCACGTCTGGGTGTACTGATCGAATGGCGGCGGAAGGATGAGGACGTTTTTGCCGAGGTCCATACAACCGTTGGCGGGCGGGGCGCAGAAACCGTGAGTGTTGTCGTTGACGGGGAACTTGCAGGCCCACTTGGTCATGGCCTTCGGGTCGCCGCAGAATTGGCAGTCTTCCTTCACGGTGCAGCTACCGGCGACATCGCCCGCAAGGCCGCAGGGCGGCGAGCACACGCCATTGACGCATTCCTCGCCCTTGGCTACGTCGCACTTGTAGGTGTCCGAGCACTGGGCGCACTTATGGTTGTTGCACGCGTGCGCTTCATTGCCGGGGCCACCGCACTGACCGCAGTCGTTGTCCAGGTTGCAGTTCTTCGGGCACTTCGGTGAGCAGTCGCCGTTCACGCAGATGTCGCTGGCAAGGCAGTGCTGCGTATTCGTCGCCGTGCAGGCTTCGCACTTCTGGGTTTTCGTGTCGCAAACCTGGTGTTGCGGATCGCAAGCCTTGCAATCGAGGTTCGTCTTACAGCTGACCGTCGGGTCGCCTTTTGCATCCGTGGCACAGGTCGCCGAATCCGGCGCACAGAGTCCGAAGGAAGAGCACTTCTCCCCTGGCTTGCAGCCTACATTCGTCGCGGGGTCGCAAGCGACGCAGCGGTTTTCCGACTCGAGGCATTGGGTACGCCCGTCCGCACAGCCGTCGCACTGGTTGTCGTCGGTGCAACTGTTGAGGAGACAGACTCCCGTGCTCGACCCGCCGCCGGATGTCGAGGAAGGCACGGTCGTTGCGTCGTCCGAGCCGCATGCCCCGAGGGTCATCGGTACGGCGAACCCTAGAAGCGCGGTTGCAAAGAGAAGATTTCGGATTTGTGAGGCCACGGGTAACATCCTCCAGACGAAAAGTCGACGCGCTCACCGGAAGGGTGGAGCGAAGCAAGATGGAATAATGAAGTGTGCGTCATTGTTGACGCCCAGCTTCGAGGGGACGCTAGCACAGAAAACCACCCGCGTGGAGGTGCTGCGCTACAAACCGTCAGGCGTCGTGATTTCGTAAGCTTCGCCGGTTGGTTGCTCGCCGGAGAATGCCGGGGCTCGCTCGGGTTACTTACGCCCGCCGAACGCCTCGTCTCCGCTCGGTGGCGGTGGCGCGGTTGGGGTGCGGCCCTGGCTCGGGCCGGTCGCTGAGGCCGGCGTCCAACGCGGCACGGGGGCTGTCGGAGCGGCGGCAGACGCGGCCGCGGACGCTGTGACACTCGGAGCCTCGACGCGCGCGGTCGCCGTGGAAACCGCGTCCGTGGGCGGGGTGGTAATGGCAGCTGGCGCGGCTTGCCGGGGCGCCGTCGAGGCTGGCTCCGAGACGGGTATTTTTCGCGTGAGTGCGTAAGCGCCAACGACGGTCGCCGTGAATCCCAGGAGGGCCACGAGAGCCAGTTTTTTTCCTGCACGAGCCGGCGGCGGAGTTGGGCGCGGGCCGGTATCGCGAGTGTTCGAGACCCCGTTTTGAGTCGCGGTCATCGCCCGTTCGTCGATGGCCGACGGGGCCTTTGGTGCGATCACGGACCGGGCCACGGCGTCGACGGCCGTCAAGTGCTCGGTCCGCAAGCGGAAGTCCTTCGGCAAGAGCGGTTCGACCGCCACCAAGAATTCCGTGGCCGATTGGAAGCGCTCGTCGCGATGGGTGCGCAGCGCCCGGTGAACGACGTCGCTCACTTCCGCGTTGATCCATGGGGCGAACCCTTGCAGCGGGGGCACCGGACCGGAGCAAATGGATATCAACAACTCTCCGAAAGCGTCGATGTCCTGATAGGGCGCGCGCCCGGAAAGGGTTCGATAGAGCACCACTCCGAGTGAAAATAGGTCGCTTCGTGCGTCGATGTCATGCTTCCCGCGAGCCTGCTCGGGCGACATGTAGAGCGGTGAACCCAAGAGCGCGCCCGTGCGCGTCAACGACGCGTCACTGCCCTCGGTTGGCAGATGATCCCCGCGTATTTTGGCGATTCCGAAGTCGAGGACCTTGACCGTGACGTGGCCGTCTTCGTCGTCGCACAAGAACAGGTTGGCGGGCTTGATGTCTCGATGAACGACCCC
>CANMZR010000326.1 GCA_947502375.1 Polyangiaceae bacterium | reverse complement strand
GATCGCGGCCGACAAACCCGTGCAACTCATCGGCGGGCACCTGTGCACCAATGTTCCGATTACGGTCGTCGCCTGCGACCACATCGAGGAGTCGATGCCGCCGCTCGAAACGCTCGCGACGGACTACATCGTGACGGCACCCCTCATCACGGCGGCGGGCACCAAGGTGCGCATGGTTCGCATGGTCGCCACCACCCCTCTGACGACGCTGACCTACGAGCCGCCTCAACCAGGCGCGCCGACCCAACTCGGGGTCACGGGCAGCTACGCAGAGATCCCGCTCACCGGGGCGGATTTTTCCATTCACTCGAGCGCGCCTATCATGGTTGCCGAGTATTTTACCGGCCAACAGCAAGGCGGGGGTGCCGGTGACCCGGCCATGTCGCTCGCCGTTGCGACCGCCCAATACCGTACGAGCTACCTCTTCCACGCACCGACGAACTACCAGTCGAACTACGTCAACGTCGTCGCTCCCGTCAAAGCCATCGTCTTGCTCGACGGCATCTCGCTTGTGAGCTTTGCGCCGATCGGCAACACCGGCTTCGGCGTGGCGCGGGTGCCGTTGAACAACGCCGGAAACGGCAACCACAACATCAGCGCCACGCTGCCATTCGGCATCAGCGTCTACGGCTACGGACAGTACACGAGCTACTGGTACCCGGGCGGCCTCGATCTGACGCCACTCGGGTTGTAAGCGCCCGGCTTCGAGCTCAGCCCGCCGGCTGCTCTGCGCCATAACCGGAAGACACCAAGCGGGCGCGCGTGGGTCGCTTTCGGTGAACTCAGAGCTCTTCGGCAAACGACCGAGCCGCGTCGAGAACCCGAACGCGTTCGCGGTGCGCGGCGAGTTGTTCTTCCGTCTCCTTGACGACCTCGGGCGGAGCACGATCGGCAAAGCCCTTGGCCGCGAGCTTCTTCTCGAGGGCGTCGATGTCCTTCTGCGCCTTCTTGAGTTCACGCTCGATGCGGGCAGTCTCTCCAGCCTGCTCGACGATACCTTTCAAGAGCACCAGGACCTCGACACCGGCGACGTGCCCGACAGCGCCACCATCCGGGCGCTCATGACCAGGCCGAATGAGGACGAGCGAGGATGTCTTCATCAAGGTCTCCATCGACATGCGCTCCTGTTCGAGCATGGCGCGAAGGACGTCATCGCCCACCCGCAAGATGACTGGAACATGGGCGCCGGGGTGCACTTCGCGCTCGCTACGAATCGTGCGCACGGCACCAATCACAGCCTGAACGATGGCCATATCGCGCACCGCGTCGGGATCTGCCCGACCGACTCCCGCCACCGGCAAAGCCGAAAGGGCGATAGAGACGGGACTGCCGACAGGCTTCGGCAATCGCTGCCAGAGTTCCTCCGTGATGAACGGGATGAACGGATGCATGGCGCGGAGCGTCGCCTCGAGCGTATAGGCGAGCACGTCGCGTGTTTCGTTCCTCGGAGCTTCGTCCTCGGACGCAAAAACAGGCTTCGAGAGCTCGAGGTACCAGTCGCAAAGCTCGCCCCAAAAGAACTGATAAAGACGGGCAGTCGCATCGTCGAAGCGAAACTCATCGATGCCCCGTTTCGCCTCGACACACGCGTCATCGAGCCGCTGAAGCAGCCAGCGATTGATGAGCAGCGTCGCTTTCGGGGCGTCGGGGCCGACGGTCGCGCCTTCGACATAGCCGAGAGCAAATCGCGTGGCATTCCAGATTTTGTTACAAAAGTGACGGTTGCCCTCGATCTTCTTCGGTGAGAGCGGGATGCGCTTGCTATGAGGCGAGTAGCTGCACAGCGTCCAGCGCAGGGCGTCGGTCCCGTAAGCCTCGAAGCTCGCTCCCATCGAAGCGGTGGACGGGTAGGCCTTCTTGAACTTCTTCAACGCCTCGTCGAGGGGCGCTCCGGGGAGTGCTTTTTGGACGACGTTCTCGAATTCCGAACCGTAGATGAGGTCGAGCGGATCGATGACGTTGCCGACCACCTTGCTCATTTTTTTGCCGGTTTCATCGACCACGAGCGAATGCAAAAGAATGCGCTTGAATGGCGGCTCCCCCATGAAGTGGAGCCCCATCATCATCATGCGGGCGACCCAAAAGAAGAGGATGTCGTAACCGGTCTCGAGATCGCTCGCGGGATAAAACCGTCGGAGCTGTAGCGTGTCATCGGGCCACCCCTGGGTCGCGAATGGCCAGAGCGCGCTCGAAAACCAGGTGTCGAGCACATCTTCGTCCTGGCGGATCGAGTCGGAACCGCACTTCTCGCAGGCCGCGAGTGACTCCGCGTTGACGACGGTGGTGTGAGCGCAGGCTTCGCAATACCAGGCGGGGATCCGATGGCCCCACCAGAGCTGCCGCGAAATGCACCAGTCCAAGATGTTGGTCATCCAGTGCTCGTAGGTCTTGGCCCATTCCTCGGGGAGAATGACGGTCTTGCCCGTGCGCACCGCCTCGAGTGCAGGCTTGGCGAGCGGCTCGGTCTTCACGAACCACTGGGTCGAAAGCATCGGTTCCACCACGGTTCCGGTGCGCTGGCTCCGGGGGATCATCAGGCGATGATTCTTGCTCCCACGCGCGAGGCCCCGTTCGTCGAGCGCGCGCTTGATGGCCTTACGCGCCTCGAAGCGCTCGAGCCCTGCGAACGACCCACCCGCCGCGTTCACACGGCCCTCGGCATCGAAAATCTCGATGAGCTCCAGCTGATGGCGTCGGCCCGTCTCGAAGTCGTTGAAGTCGTGAGCCGGCGTCACCTTGACCGCACCGGTTCCGAAGTTCGGATCGACGAGGATCGCGTCGCAGACGATCGGAATTTTCCTGTCGAGAAACGGATGCAGCACGAATTTTCCGTGAAGCGCCGTGTAGCGTTCGTCGTCGGGATGAATCGCCACCGCCGAGTCACCGAGCATGGTCTCGGGCCGGGTTGTCGCGACGACGATCTCGCCGCCACCTTCGACCGGATACGCAAACTCGTAAAGCTCGCCGTTCTCTTCCTCGCTATCGACTTCCAGATTCGAAAGGACGGTTTGAGCCGTACAATCCCAGTAAATCAGACGTTTTGCGCGATAGATGAGTCCCTCGTGATGCAGCCTCACGAACGCTTCGCGGACGGCGCGAGAGTAACCGGCGTCCATCGTAAACACCGAACGATCCCAGTCCGCGGAGAGGCCAAGCACTTGTTGCTGCTCGACGATGCGACTGCCGCATTCGCCCTTCCACTCCCAGACCCTTTCGATGAATTTCTCGCGGCCGAGGTCATGACGCGTCAGGTTGTCGCGCTTCAGCTGACGCTCCACAACGACTTGCGTCGCGATGCCGGCATGATCGGTCCCGGGCTGATAGAGCGTATTGAAGCCCAGCATCCGGTGCGCGCGCGTGAGGACGTCCTCGATGGTGCACATCAGCGCGTGCCCCATGTGGAGCGAGCCCGTCACGTTCGGCAGCGGCATCGGCAGCACATAGCGGGGACGAACGTCATCTGGCGCATCGCTTGCGGCGAAGACCCCGTGCTCTTGCCAGTACGCGTACCAGTGCCGCTCGATTTCTTTGGGTTCGAATCCCTTCGAAAGCTCTTCCGCCATTCGCTTCGCTGCTCGCTGTTGTTCTCAAAAAAAAAGGGAAAGCTGGCCGTCAGGTTTCGGTCAGGCGCCGCAGCTCTTCCTTGATGATCGTTTCGGCGAGCGTAGGCACGACCTCCCAGGCAACGCGCTCGATCACTTCGCGCGACAGAGTGATGACGGCGGCCACCTGAGATTCCGTAAGGCCCAGGCCCCCGAGACGTTCTCCGAGCCAAGCTTCGTGTGCCAGAACGGCCACCGGTGCGACCACGGGCACAGCCATTGGAACCTGAGCGACCACGGCTGGAGGCACGTCCCAAGTCGAGGTCGTTACCCGAGGGTGCCCCGCTATCGAGGGCGTCGATTCCTCGGACGGCGGCATCTCCGACAGCGACGGAGCGAGGGCGTTCGGCACCGCGGAAGGCAGCGGACTATCCGGGTTTCCGGCGCGCATTCGAGCGAGCTCCGGCGGTAGCTCCCAGGACGCCGTCACGCCTCGCGAACGCACCGATGGCTCGGGAAGCTCACTCTGCGGTGCCACGTTCGGCAACGGCGGCAGCGGGAGGGGTTCCTCAAGCGGCGTCGCGTCGAGAGCGGCCACGTCGAGAGCGGCCACGTCGAGAGCGGCCACGTCGAGTTCGTCCACCTCGAAGCCATCGAGCTGAGTGATGTCAAGACCGAGGGCGTCATCGTCGGGCCCGGCCACGGCGAACTCAGCGGGCGCCGGCCCCACCGTGCGCTCGAACGGGGCCTTCGTCAGCGCGGGCTCACCAAAGTTCATCGTCTTCATCGGAGAAACCGCGAGTGCGACCTCCGAACGAGCTTCGGGAAGCTTTGCCCCGCGAACGAGTACCGCCTTCACTTTTTCGTAAAGCGCCTGGCAATCGAAGGGTTTTTCGACGTGGTCGTCGATTGAGCCGCCGCGAGCAGCATCGAAGGGGGACTGCTTCGAGGTCAAAAGAACGATCGCCACCGCAGGCTGCGCGCCCTTGATCGCGTCGCACAGATCGTAGCCATCGGTCGGGGGCAGCGACGCATCCACCAAGACGAGCCCCGGTCGCAGCGCGGCCACTTTGTCCAACGCCAGCAAAGAGCTGTCACACAAGACGAGATCGAGGTCCGTGCCCTCGAACGCAATCTCGATGCACGTTCGCATCGTCGCGCTGTCGTCGATTGCGAGGATCGTAACCATGGGGGCTTATACCGCCGGCTAGCCGCGAAGAACAGGCGAACCGTGCCCAAAAACGCGGCGGTCGTTTCGGCTTCGGCTGGCGGACGGCAGGCACTCCTTATTGCGTCTTTTTTATCGCGGCCGTCATCGCTGCCGCCGCCGCATCGACGAGCGGAACGACCCGTGCGTAGTCCATTCGCGTAGGCCCGAGCACCCCGACCGTCCCGAAACTACCGTCGGCTCCGTAGGGCGCAGAAACCAAACTCAGATTGGCCGCTCCGAGCTCCGCCGTGTCGCCATCCTCATTCCCGATGTGAATGAGGGTCGCGCCGGCCGACATCGTGCGGTCGAGCAACACGATGAGTTGGGTTCGGTCCTCGAGGGCGCGAATAAGCAAACGCAGCCGATCGACGTCCGCGTACTCGGGCAAATCGACGAGCCGCTGGCCACCCGCGATGATGAGTTCGGTACGCGGCCCCAGTTGTTCCACCGCGCGACGACCAAGATCAAACGCCCGCCGTCGGAGCTCGTCCACTTGAACGCGTTCGTCTTTTTCGCGCCGGGATAGCAGCTCGCGCAACGACCCGAGGGTCCGCCCATCGACGACATCCCCGAGCAGCTCGTGAATGCGCGTCAACTCCGAGTCGCTGAGCTCCCCCTCGACGGGGATGAAGCGATTCTCGACCGTCCCATCGTGAAAGACGAGCACCGCCAGGACCTGCGTCGCACGGATGGCAATGAAGCGCAGCTGCATCAATTTTCGGGAGTCCGCGGGGGTGGTCGTGACGATCGCTGCGGCCCCAGAGAGCTCGGAAATAAATGCCCCCGTGGCGCGCAGACTGTCGCCCTCATGCTCCGCAAAAATCTCCTCGAAGCGCGCGACCATTTCGCGCTGTTGAGCGTTCGAAACGTCCTCGAAGTCGGTCAGCGCGTCGATGAATGTCCTTAGGGCGCGGTCGCTCGGGATCCGTCCTGCGGACGCGTGCGGCTGCAGCAGGTAGCCCCCCTCCTCGAGGTCGGAGA
>CANMZR010000325.1 GCA_947502375.1 Polyangiaceae bacterium | reverse complement strand
TGGGCTCGTTCCGGGCGTGCTGCTGGTCGCGGCCCTGGTGGGCATGGCGGTGGTCGTCTCGATCCGCGAGCACGGCGTGGGCGCGCTGTTCAAGCACGATCCGACGCGGACGCGCGGCGAGCGGGCGCGGCGTCGCTTGGCCGACATCGGGCAAGCCCTCTGGGCCGCGAAGTTCGAGTCCTTGCTCCCGGTAACCGTCCTGGTGGGCCTGTTCGGCGGGTACATGACGATCTTTGAGGCGGCCGCGGTCACCGCGGTCTACGCCTTCTTGATCGAGGCGGTCATCCACCGCGACCTCCATCCGCTCCGGGACGTGCCGAAGGTGATGGTGGAGTGCGCCACGGTCATCGGCGGCGTGTTCGTCATCCTCGGCATGGCGATCGGCCTCACGAGCTACCTCGTCGACGCCGAGGTGCCGGTCCTGGTGAGCACGTGGGTCCAGGCCCATGTCGCCAACCGTCTCGTGTTCATCCTGTTGCTGAACCTGGTGCTGCTGGCGGTCGGCTGCCTCATGGACATCTACTCGGCGATCATGGTGGTGGTGCCCCTCATCGTGCCGGTCGCGGTCGTCTTCGGGATTCACCCCGTACACCTCGGCATTCTCTTCCTGGCCAACCTCGAGCTCGGATACCTCACGCCCCCGGTGGGCCTCAACCTGTTCCTCGCGTCTTTCCGCTTCAAGATCCCGCTGACGCAGGTGTACCGGTACGCCGTCCCCTTCCTGGTCGTCATGACGCTCGCGGTGCTGCTCATCACCGAGATCATACCGAAGACTCTCGGCGTCGCTTTCGCCGATCGCCTCGCGACGCCGGTGACAATGACCCTCAGGGCCATCACGTTTGTGCTGCATTGGCCGCTGCGTTTCACGAGCTGGTTTGCACGGCTCTTTATTGGCGAGCGCCGTCAACCCGTCACCTCGATCGAGGAAATTCGCTTGCTCGCCGCGCTCGGTAGCCGCGAAGGGGACGTCGGGCACCGGGTAGCGGAGTTCATCGAGGGGATTGCGAGCCTGCGCGAGCTGACAGTGCGCGACGTGATGGTGCCGCGCGGTGGCATCGCCGTCCTTTCGGCGGCTCGTTCGTTCGAGGAAAACCTCGCGGTGATCCGCGAGAGCGGGCACAGTCGCTTTCCCTTCACGCGCACCGGGGAACTCGATGATGTGGACGGGCTCGTGCTCGCCAAGGACCTCCTCTTCACCGATCGAGCGATGGTGGATTGGGACCGTATCAAGTTGCCGCTGCTCGTCGTTCCACCAGGTAAATCGCTCGATCACACGCTGCGAACCTTTCAGGATGAGCGCCGGCACCTCGCCGTCGTCGTCGATGAGTACGGTGGCACGCAGGGTGTCATCACGCTCGAGGACGTGCTCGAAGAGATTGTTGGCGAGATCGAGGACGAAAAAGACTTCGCGGATCTTGCCATCGTGCGTCGCCCCGACGCCGTTCATGTCTGCCGCGGCCACGCCGAGATGCGCAAGCTCCTGCGCTTGCTGAACGTCGACGAGAAGGTGGACGTCGTCACCGTGGCGGGCTTTGTTTCGGAGCAGCTTCAGCGCGTGCCGGCGGTCGGAGACACCATCACTTTCCAGGGTTATTGCTTCCGGGTGACCAAGGCCAACCGGCGGCATGCCGAGCGCATCGAGGTCGAGGCGGTCGGCGCTGAAAAGAGCCGGAGCCCCGAAGCCTCGTGACTCGCACCTAAGAACGGGATATCCCCCGAAAAATGTCGGCGTCCTTCGATGCGCTGTTTGCGAACCGCCCGGTCATCCTCGCGCCGATGGAGGACGTGAGTGATGCCATCTATCGGCAGCTATGCCGCTCGGTGGGCGCGGATTTGTGCGTGACCGAGTTCGTCAACGTCGAGGGGCTTTTGCGCGGCTGCCGCAAGGCTCATCACAAGATCCTCCTCGCCCCCGACGACCAGCCAACCGTCATTCAGATTTACGGTTCTGACCCCGAGCGACTCGCCGAGGCGGCCACGGTAGCCGAAGCGGCGGGACCGATGTTTCTCGACATCAACTGCGGCTGTTGGGTCCCCAAAATTGCCAAGCGTGGCGCCGGGGCGGGGTGGCTCAAAAATCCTGCCGCGATGGTCGCGATGGCGAAGATGGTCGTCTCGCGCGTCGCCGTGCCCGTGACGGTGAAGACCCGCATTGGTTACGGCGCCGAGACCGAAATGCCCATCGTCGATCTCGCTCGGCGTTTGGAAGACGTCGGTGTCCGCGCCCTGACGATTCATTGCCGTACGGCCAACATGGGTCACACCGGAGCTGCCGATTGGTCGTGGGCACGGCGTGCTCGCGAGGTCGTGTCGATACCCGTCATCGTCAACGGCGACATCGATAGCGGTGAGGCTGCGCGCCGGGCGCTCGAAGAGACGGGGTGCAGCGGCGTGATGGTGGGTCGCCGTGCCATCGAACATCCCTGGATCTTTCGCGAGGTGCGCGCCATGTTGGACCGCGGCGAAGAGCTTGCTCCGCCGACGACCCAGGAACGCCTCGATCTGTGCCGTCGCTTGCTCCACGAGCGCTGGGCCCTTCGCGGGCGGGTCAACTCCACCCGTCGCCACCTCGGCGGCTTTATCAAAGGCCTGCCTGGTGCGAGCGGGCTGCGTCGCGAACTTTTCGAAAGCCACACCCTCGAGGGCAACTTGGCGCTTCTTGAGCGCTATCAAGCGTGCGCGGACTCCTTTGCAGCGGCCTGAGTTTTTCACGAACGGGACCGTGTTTCTCAAGAATGGGAGCGCGCCTACCAATCGGTAGACACTTGTGAGTCCTTGTGGTAGGCTGCCGCCTGTCAGATGGTAGACCGCGTCGCTTCCGCCCTGGCTCCAACGTCGAGCGTCGTCACCGATGCGCGGACCCAAATCCTCGCCGTGGCCCTGCGTCTCTTCGCGACTCGCGGGTTCGATGGCACCTCGCTGCAGGACATCGCCCAGCTGGTCGGCATTCGCAAAGCCTCCTTGCTTTACCACTTTGAGTCGAAGGAACAGCTGCGACTCGGCGTCCTCGACCACGTGCTCAGCGTCTGGAATGAGGGCCTGCCCCGCTTGCTCGTGGCGGCCGCGCGGACGGGTGCTCCGCGATTCAGCAGCTTGATAGGCGAGGTGATTCGATTCTTTGCCGAAGATCGCAACCGCGCCCGGCTGCTCCTGCGCGAGAGCCTCGATCGCGGGGAGGACATGCGCATGCGCCTGCAGACCTTCGTCGCCCCGTGGGTCGGAGTCGTCACCGAGTACATCCGCGAGGGCCAGAAGAACGGCGACGTGGATCCGCACGTCGATCCCGAAGCCTACGTTGTGCAGATCGTCCACATGGTCGTGAGCGGCATGGCGACCGCTTCGACGCTCGATCATGCGCTCTTGCCGGCGACTCATTCGCTCGGCAGCCCCGATGAACGTCACGTACGCGAGCTCCTTCGCATCGCTCGCACGAGCCTCTTTCGAGACCGAGGAACCCCATGAGTCATAATTTTTTCACCGACAACGAAGACCTCCAATTTTATTTCGAGCGCGGCATCGATTGGGACGCTATCGCCTCCGCGACCGAACGCGGATTCAAGAGCGAGGGCGGCTTTGGAAACACCCGAGAGGCGGTCGAGTTTTATCGCGGCGTCGCCGAGATGGTCGGCGAGTTCGTGGCGGCGGAGGTTGCCCCTCGCGCCAAGGCGATCGACCAGGGAGGAACGCGCCTCGTCGACGGGGAGGCTGTTGTCGCCCCCGAGTTTGACGAGCTTTTTGAGTTGATTCGCGGGCTCGAGCTTCACGGGATGTGCCTGCCGCGCGAGCTCGGCGGCATGAACGCTCCGATGCTGAGTTACCTCATCAACACGGAGCTCTTCGCCCGCGCCGATGTCTCCGTGATGGCCCATTACGGCTTCCATGGCGGCATGGCGATGGCGATGCTGATGTTCTCGATCTCAGAGGGCACGACGACCTCCGAAAACGGTCGCATCGTCTCGACGCGCTTCGCGAAGGAGATCGAAGAGATCCGTGAGGGCAAAGCCTGGGGCTGTATGGACATCACCGAGCCCGACAGCGGCAGCGACATGGCGCGCCTGAAGGCCGTCGGCGAGCTTGATGAGAACGGCAATTGGTTGGTGACCGGCGAGAAGATTTTCATCACCTCGGGTCACGGGAAGTATCACTTCGTCATCGCTCGCACCGAAAAGGCGCAAGCGAGTGATGATCCGATGGCCGGCTTGAAGGGCCTGTCGATGTTCCTCGTGCCGACCTACGACGAGGACGCCGATGGCAACCGCAAGCGCTCGGTCCCGATGACCCGTGTCGAGGAGAAGCTCGGGCATCACGGTTCGGTCACGGCCGCGTTGGCCTTCGAGCGTGCCCCCGGGCAGCTCATCGGGGAGCGGGGCGAGGGCTTCAAGCAGATGCTGTTGCTCATGAATGGCGCCCGTCTCGGCGTCGGCTTCGAGTCCCTCGGTCTTTGCGAAGCGGCCTATCGGCTCGCGAAGGCGTATGCCGCCGAGCGCCCGAGCATGGGCAAGACGATCGACCGCCACGAGCTCATCGCCGACTATTTGGACGAGATGCGCACCGACATTCAGGGCATTCGAGCGATCGCGATGCGCGCGGCCGTGTGCGAGGAGCTCGCGCGAAAATATACGCTCCGGATCGACGGTGAGCCGAGCATGGATGCGGGCGAAAAGGAACGCCTTCAGCGCGAGGCCAAGCGCCTTTCGCGGATCGCGCGTCGCATCACGCCACTCTTGAAATACATCGCCGCGGAGCGAGCCGTGGAGCATGCGCGCCGCTGCTTGCAGATCCATGGTGGCAACGGATACACGACGGAATACGGGGCCGAGAAGCTGCTCCGTGATGCTCTCGTCATGCCGATTTACGAAGGCACGAGTCAGATTCAGGCGCTCATGTCGATGAAGGACACACTGGGGGCTATCATGAAGCACCCGCAGGCCTTCGTGAAGCGCATCGCCCAGGCGCGGTGGCGCTCGATCTCGGCGTCCGATGTTCTCGAGCGCCGGGTGGCGAAGCTTCATCTGCTCTCGCTGACGGCCCAAAATCACCTCATCACGAAGACCGCGACCGACAAGGTTCGCTCCCTCAGCGGACGGCCTCTCGGCGAGTGGCCGGACGCCTTCCTGAAAAACTGGAACCCCAAGCGCGACTTCGCTTACGCGATGCTGCATGCCGAGCGCCTGGCACGCCTGCTGACCGATGAAGTCGTTGCCGAAACGTTGCTCGAACAGGCCCAGCTCCATGCCGACCGTCGCGAGGTCCTCGAGCGCTGGTTGGACCGATGTGAGCCCCGTTGCCGCTTCTTGCACGACGAAATAACGACGACCGGTGAGCGCTTGCTCCGCCAGCTTGCTCCGGAGCCGTCCGCTAAGCCGGAGAGCCAAGCCGCCGAATGATCCCAGGACGGGGTTCCCGGCGGTCCGCCGACCGGCTAGACTGAAGGAAATGCCGCGCATGTCTTGCGGCAGGAGCCTTTCGTATGTCCCTCCGTCGTTCGTTGACACTCGCGAGTTTCGCGGTGGTGTCCGCAGGTTACGTGTTGGTTGCCGCTTGCGGCAGCGAACCGCCCACCAAGATCCTCACGACGACCGCGTCGTCCTCCGTGGTATCGACCGGGTCGAACACGGGTGGAGCCGGCGGCACGGGTGGCCTCGGTGGCGCGGGTGGCCTCGGTGGTGCGGGTGGCCTCGGTGGTGCGGGTGGCCTCGGTGGTGCGGGTGGGGCGGGTGGCCTCGGTGGCGAGGGTG
>CANMZR010000324.1 GCA_947502375.1 Polyangiaceae bacterium | reverse complement strand
GGGGCGGCCACTCGGCATCGTTCATCGCGACATCTCGCCGCAAAACATCCTCGTGTCCTGGGATGGGGACGTGAAAGTCACCGACTTTGGCATCGCCAAGGCCAACGACGTTCTCGAGGTCCCAGGTGCCGTCGCCGAGGGAGTGTCGGCTATCGTGCGGGGGAAGGTTGCCTTCATGAGCCCGGAGCAATCAAGGGGCGACGTCACGGATCCGCGCAGCGACCTCTTCTCGCTAGGGATTGTCCTCTATCAATTGTTAGCCGGTGAAAATCCGTTTGTCGCCCCGACGCGCAGCGAGACCTCACGGCGGATCGAAGCGGCGGAATATCCGCCCCTGCACCTCGTGCGTCCCGGTGCTCCAGCGACCCTGATGGCAATCGTCGATCGGCTTCTCGCAAAGTTGCCCGCCGACCGAATGGGTAGCGCAGCCGAGCTTTTCGAGGAACTGCTGGCATTCACGTACACGACCGGCGAGCGCTTTGGTTCGAACGAGCTCGCAGAGCTCCTTCAGCCGCTGCGGGCTTTTGAAGCCGAGACGGATCTCGGTATTGCGAACGTGCTCGATGAACGCAGCGCGGCCAATGAAAAGACGCCCGTCGAGGTGCCACTCTTGGCGTCCGCCGATGGAACGGACACGCGCCCGAGTGAGCTCGCAAGGGGCGACCGTCGCGAGGTGACCGTGCTCGTGTTGCCGCTCGCGCTCCTGCAGCGCCGCGATGACCGCGAAACGAAGCCTCCCGACCCCGCGCGCGATCAGCGACTGCGCGAGGGGCTCGAGCGTCACGGAGCTTGGATTGAAGACCATACGGCCGAGCAGCTCGTCGCGATTTTTGGTCTCGGCGACACCGATGGACGCGACGGGGACGCCGCGGTTCGTGCGGCGATGTCGATCGTGCGGGAACGTCTGGTCGGTGACCTGCTTTCAGTCGGCGTCCATTCGGGTCCGATAAGCGTGGACGATGGCGGCTTGCCGCTGCGGGATGAACGCCTTCAAACGCTGGTTGCAGTGGCCGTGCGCCTCGCGCGTGCGGTGGAAGGTCAGGTGGCCCTGTCGCCGCTCACCGCGCGGCTCGTGCGCCGGACCTTCCTTACCGAGGCCTTGCCGTACGGCCCCTCGGGGCTTGTCGATGCGGTCACGGTTCGTGCCCCCCTCTCGTTCGAGTTGCCCCGGACGCGCTTCGTTGGCCGCCGAGGTGAGTTGAGAACGCTCGGCGCGCTTTTGGCCACGGCGACCCGTGGAGAGTCTCAGCTCGTCATCTTGCAAGGCAAGACCGGGGTCGGGAAATCACGCCTCCTCTTCGAGGCGACTCGGCGCCTCGAGCGCGGTCATTTCAACGTCGCGATTTACTCGTGCGCGTGTCCGTTGAATGGCGCGAGTGAGCCATGGAGTGGAATGCGGGAGCTGCTTCACGCCTTGTGCGGAACGCAAGCGGATGACGACGCGGAACGGCTGCTCGAGGTGCGTCCTCGGCTGCGGGCGCTCGGTCTGCACGATGAAGAAGCGGACGGCATGCTCTCGCTTCTCGGAGCCCCCGTCGGGCTGAATGCCGGTGAGTTGCGGGCCGGAATTCGCTCGGGATTTTCCCGGATGGTGGCGAGCCTTTGCAAGGACAAGCTGCACTGTTTTGCGTTCGATGACGCGCAGGTGATGGATGCCGAGACCCATGACGCCGTCCTGCGAGTCATGCATGGGCAAAAACGCCTTCGCGCGATGTTCTTATTTTCTCAACGCGGAGATATCGAACGGGATGCGTCCAACACCTCGACTTGGCGCACCCTGCAGAACAAGGGCCGCGGCCACGTCGTTGAACTCGGAGAGCTCACGGAGCGTGACACCGCAGAATTGATTGAGCAGCAGATAGGCGCACGTTCGCTGCCTCCCGCGCTCCTCGCACACGTTCGCAGTTGCGCCGGCGGGCACCCGCTTTTCGTCGAGGAACTGGTGAGGGAACTCTGCGATAGCGGCATGATCCAAGTGACGAGTGGCACGCCGAGCTTTCGGGACCCGGCGCAGCTCAGCGCGCCCCGGACACTGCGGACGCTCATCGCCGACAGGGTAAGTCGATTGGCACAACGTGAGCGACGCGTGCTCCAGGGGCTCGCGATCCTCGGCGAACCGGCGACGACCGCTCTCCTTGCCCCGACTCTCGATCAAGCGTTACCGACCGTCGAGCGACACATCACGACGCTCGAGCAAAAGGGGCTTGTCGTTCGCACCGCGCTGACCCAGGTGCGCTTCGCGTCGCCGCTCTATCAAGAAATCGTTCTCGACGCGATGGCAGCCACCGTCACGCAAGAACTGCATGCTGCCGCTGCGGCGGTCTACCTGGTCGCGCCGCGCGGTGGTGGCGATGCTCGAGAGCGGTTGGCCTTCCATATGCTGGGCTCCGGCGACAAGCTCGCTGCGGTGGACGCGTATTGGGTGGCCGGCACCGAGCGTCGCGCGCTTGGACAAGTCGAGGCGGCCGTGCGCATGATGATGCGTGGCGCTGGCCTGGCGGACGTGAGGAGCCGCAGCGTCGAAGAGCTCCTAGGGTGGGTCCAAGCACTTGGCGACGCGGTGGCTCACGCGAGGAATGCGCCCGGGCTATCCGAGGTGCTCGGCATGCTCGTGGCCGAGATCAAGCGGCGGGGCGATGCTCGTCAACGCGTGGTCGCCTTGGTTGAAGCTTCAAGGGCACTCGCGGCCGTCAATCTGTTCGAGGCTGGCTTCATCGTCCTTGATGAGATTCAGTTTGACGAGCTGGCCGACGCATCTCTCGCCGCTCAGGTGCTTTCCGCCGAATGCGAGCTCGCCGGTCGGCAAGGTGCGCTCGCCCGCGCCTTGCGTGCTTGCAAGAGGCTCGAGGAGATGGGGGTCGAGCCGGACAGTCGCACGCTCATGGCGATGTCGGTGGCCCGTGCCGCGGGAGGCGACGGCGAGGCTGCCCTTCAGTTGCTCGACCGCGTTGAGCAAGGCGTGGTTCCGGAAGATACGGGCCGCCAAGCGACCCTCGCGAAGCACCGAGCGATCGTTCACTTCCACGCGCGAGATTTCGCTGAAGCCGGCCGTGAATCGAGCAAATCTGCCCGGCTCGCGTTGGCCGCCGGGCTGCGCTTCGAAGCTGCACTCGCCCTGCACAATCTCGGGGACGCCTGCGACCGCACAGGGGACCATCCGCGTGCCTACGCGGCGTTCATCGAGTCGCTCGAGTTGTCCCGTCAGCTCGAGCACGATCGGCTAACGAACGGCAATCGGCTGCACCTTTGCATGCTCGACGGCTTGCGCAACCTCGAGGGCGTCGAAGATAAGCTGAATGGCTTGATTCGGTATGCGGACATCCGCGGCTACTTGTCGGACGTCATTGAGGGGCGCTACCTTTTGGCTCGCGTCTTGGCCACCCATGGCAAGCACGAACGTGCCCGCGGCATTCTCGATGAGGTTTGCCGCGTCGCCGAGCACCAGGGGGACCGCTTGATTTTGAGCGACGCGCGTGAACTGCTAGCGAGGCTGAGTCAGCGCACGTAGGTCTGCCGGTTTGATTCGTTCGCTTATTCGACGGCGAGTTTGCGCTCGATGGCTTCGATGTGCGCCCGTACCGCGGGGTCATCTTCGCGCTGAGTCCCTATCTTGCGCACGGCGCTCATCACCGTCGTGTGGTCACGGCCACCAAAGGCGCGGCCGAGCTCCGGGAAGCTGCACTTCAGGCGCTGCTTGCACAGGTACATCGCCACGTGACGTGCGAAGGCTATCGTCTTGTGCCGGTCTTTTGAGGTGAGGTCGCTCGTTCGCAGTCGAAAGTGCTGGCAGACGGCGCGTTGGATGTCCTCGACGCTCAACATCTGCGTGCGGTGAACGATGGTGTTCTGGAGTTCCGCTTTGACAAACTCCATGTCCACTTTGCGGCCGGTGAGCGAGGACTTCGCGGCGAGACGGATGAGAGTTCCTTCGAGCTCCCGAACGTTCGAGCGAATGGTTTGCGCGAGAAAGATCGCGACGTCGTCGTCGGTTTCGATGCCTTCGAGCTGTGCTTTGTTGCGGACGATTGCCACGCGGGTCTCGAGTTCGGGCACTTGAATATCTGCCACCAGGCCGGACGCAAAACGCGAGACGAGTCGTTCTTCCATTCGCTCGAGGGCCTGGGGGTACTTGTCACTCGTGACGATGATTTGTTTGTCGGCGTTGTGGAGGGCGTTGAACGTGTGGAAGAACTCTTCCTGCGTCTGCACGCGACCCGCTAGAAACTGGATGTCGTCGACGAGAAGAAGGTCGCAATCATCCCGGTATTTGCCACGAAACTCGTCCATCCGGTGGTGCTGCAAGCCCGTGATGAACTCGTTCGTGAAGCGTTCGGCGGAGAGATAACGAATGCGCGCGTTGGGGCGCTCCTCGGCCACGCGATGGGCGATGGCGTGCACGAGATGCGTTTTTCCGAGGCCGGTCCCGCCGCAAAGAAAAAGCGGGTTGTACCGTCGGCCGCCACCGCCGGCGGATGCAACCGACGCCGCGTGCGCCAACTGATTGCTCGGTCCGACGACGAAATTCGAAAACGTAAAGCGAGGGTTGATGTCTTCGGGCGGCGGACGACGGCGGTCGCCCATGGCTGAGCGCTCCACGGCCGTGATGGGACTCGTGCGCTCGTCTTTAGGGGGCAAGATCGAGAGGGGGCGGGGACGCACGGGCTGCGACATCGTAGCCGTGGCGATGGGCCGCTCGAGCCGTGGATCGAGGATCCAGTTCACTTGGACTGCGATCCCCGAAAGTGCGAAGAGTTGGTCGCGAAGGTCCGGCATGAAGTTCGTGCGGACCCAGTCGAGGACGAACTCATTTTGCGCGCGCAGGGTGAGGACCTCGCCCGTCCAGTCGTCGAATTGAACGCCGCCAAACCATTGGTCGAACGTCGCCGGGGAACGCTCACGCGTCTTTCCCACGGCTTCTTCGAACACCACTCGCGCTTCTCGTTCTGCCATCTGCTTGCCATCGTCCGGGTCTTCGCGGGGGAACTTCTCCCGACGAAGATTTTTTAGCGGTCTGTCACACCACAGGTTTTCCACAGCCCAATTGGCAAAGGAAAGGCTCCTCAAGGGGCCGTAATGAAAGCACTCACGGAGCTTTTAGGCAGCGGGAGATACATCGAAGTCCACAGGCTCCCGGAGGGCTCCGTCGATCGCTCGGCGGGGTTCCGAAAACCGTGCTGTCCGGGAAGGCCCGTAGAGCGGTGGCTGGGTCCTCAGCTGGCCGGGGCGTTGATGCCGGCAAACCGAGGGTCCGTGACCTAACATTGACTCATCGCGAGAGTCTAGCCCTCCGTCGAGAAATTTTTTGCCCTCGAAATCATGAGGTAAAATCTGGGTATTCACCCTCGATTGGACAACTCGGTCAAACTTCGATCGTGGCGCGGTGTTCGTCGTGAAGTTCGCCGAGGACTCGCGGCTCGGGTGACCGCCGCTCCGCAGTTTTCGTGCGCGGTCGCCGCGAGAAGTCAAGGGTTCCGGCGTGAACCGAATGGCTTTTCCCATGCGGTGCCGTCGTTGCGCCAGAGCCCAGCCGGTTTGCGGCCTCAGAAGAGCGGATCCTCGACGGCTGTGGACTCCACAAGAAACTTGGCCAGACGTGTCGTTTGAGAGGTACCCCTCCACCCGAAGCCCCTCATGCCATTTCTTCGAAGCGCGACTGTACCGGCCATCCTCGGCGCTGTTCTCTTCTCCGCGGACGCGGGGGCCGACCCGAGCACGCTGCCGCCCGCCTTCGGCTACGATTACGGCTCGACCGAGACGGCACGCAGTGCGGGG
>CANMZR010000323.1 GCA_947502375.1 Polyangiaceae bacterium | reverse complement strand
CCAGCAAGTCTGACAGCCCTTCGGCTGAGGGATTCAGGGGCCGGCCGAAGCCAGCGCGACGACGAGGCGATCGAGGTCCTCGCGGCTGTGTTTCTCCGTTACAGCGAGCAGGATTTGCCGCGCCCGCGAGGCATGAACGCGCCCAAGATCGATGCCACCGAGGATCCCCATCGAGGCGAGTCGTTCGAGGACTTGGCTGGCACTCTCTGGGACCTCGATGGTGAGTTCGTTGAAGACCGGCAGCTTACTGACGATGCGATGGCCGGGCAGATTGGCAATCCGCTCGGCGAGGTAGACGGTCTTCGAGAGACACAGCTCTGCAAGCTCGATGAACCCGCGTTTTCCGAGCATGCACATCTTGATCGTCAATGCCGTCGCGCAGAGGCCGCTGTTCGTGCAGATGTTGCTGGTCGCCCGCTCACGACGAATGTGCTGTTCGCGTGTTGCGAGGGTCAACACGTAGCCACGTTTTCCGTTTTTATCGAGTGTTTCTCCGACGATTCGACCTGGTAGTTGCTGCAGCATCTTGCGGTCTTGCTTGCACGCGAAGAGCCCGACGCCAGGACCGCCGAACTGTGGCGGAAGACCGAGCGCCTGCCCCTCGGCCACGGCGATGTCCGCGCCAATCGCCCCCGGGGATTCGATAAGGGCGAGGGCGAACGGGTCTTCGGTGACGGTCACGAAAAGAGCGCCAGCGGCGTGGATTTTCGCCGCGAGGTCGCGCAGTTCGCTGACCGATCCGTAAAAACTTGGGTAACCGACCACGACACACGCGACGGTGCCATCAAGCGCGTCGGCGAGTGCGGTCAGACAGCTTGTTCCGTCGCCGTTGGCCGGGACGTCGAGCCAGTTCTCTTTGCCGTGATCCAGTTCGCGCGTGTAGGTTTTTACCGTGTCTCCGTACTCGGGGTGCACCGATCCGCAGAGCACCATGCGGTCACGGCCGGTGAGGCGTCGTGCCATCAAGACGGCTTCGGCCAGCCCTGTCGAAGCATCGTACATCGAGGCATTTGCAACCGGTAGACCGAGGATCTCGCTGACAATCGTCTGGAACTCGAAGACCACCTGCAACGTGCCCTGCGCCACTTCGGGCTGATAGGGCGTGTACGCCGTGTAGAACTCGCTACGCAGCAGCAGTTGATCGGCCGCAACCGGAAAGATGTGATCGTATGCGCCCGCTCCGAGGAAGCTCAGCATTTGCGCGGCGCCGTTCCGAGCCCCAAGCTCGCGTACGTGCCGCATCAAGGTGGACTCGTCGAGGGAAGCCTCGATGTCGAGGGGCCGCTTGAAGCGAACCTCGTCCGGAATGGATAGGAACAAGTCGTCGAGCGAGGCGACGCCGCAAGCGGCGAGCATGGTCCCGATTTCTTCGGCGCTATGGGGTAGGTAACGCATGACGGATTCTCGACGATTCAGGTTGGGATGGAAAGCTCAAGACGCCCAGTGGCCGCCCGTTGTCAGTGGCCGCCCGTTGTCAGTGGCCGCCCGTTGTCAGTGACCGCCCGTTGTCAGTGGGTGGTCTCGAGAAGCTTGGCGTACGCGACGGCATCGAGCAAGCCGTTGAGGACCGAACGATCCGTCGGCGCGATGGCGACCATCCACGCGGCGCCATAACAATCTTCGTTGACGAGCTCGGGGCGTTCCTCGAGGGCGGCTTTGTTGACGCGTACGATCGTGCCGCTGAGGGGCGCAAAAAGGTCTGCGAGCGTCTTGACACTTTCAACCGTGCCGAAGGGTTTGCCCGCTTCGATGACATCCCCTTCGGCGACGTCGAGGTTCACGAGGGTGATGTCGCCGAGTTGTTCAACGGCGTAAGCGGTGATCCCGATGAGGACGACGTCGCCCTCCTCTTTCGCCCATTCGTGGTCCGTGGTGTAGACGCGGTCGTTTGTGATGTGGTGGCTCATGGGTTGTCCTTTGGAATGCTCAGCGAGGTGCGGTTGCGCGAGGCGGGTGCCGGGGACGCATCTTGACAAAAACCAAGTCAGGTCGCGCGCTTGTAAAACGGGGTTGGGACGACGACGGCTTCGATCGATTTTCCACGGCAATCGACGTAGATTTTTGTTCCGATGGCGTCCTGTCCGAGCGTGACGTAGCCAAGGCCGATGCTCTTTTCGAGCGAGGGAGCCGGACTGCCGCTCGTGCAATTGCCGATGGTGTTCCCAGTTGCGTCGAGCAGCGCGTAACCGTGGCGGGCAATTCCGCGGCCCACCATCTCGAAGCCGACGAGCTTCCGGTTCAGACCACCAGCCTTCAGTGCGAGCAGCGCTTCTTTTCCAAGAAATTCAGCTTTACCGAGCTTCACGGTCCAGCCCAGCCCGGCTTCGAGTGGGTTCGTGGTTTCGTCGATGTCGTTGCCATAGAGCGAGAGCCGCGCTTCGAGCCGCAGCGTGTCGCGGGCAGCTAGCCCGGCGGGCGCAAGACCGAGTTCACGACCGGCCTCGAGCAGGCCGCGCCACAGGCTCACGGCGTCGTCCGCGTCGCAGAAGATCTCGATGCCGTCTTCTCCGGTGTAACCCGTTCGTGCGGCGATGCACTCGACGCCGACGAGGGACGCCTCGCGCAACTCAAAACTCTGAAGCTCGGCGAGAGCGGCGCCCTCGCTCCCGGCGCGCGCTGCCACCGCCATCGCCTGCGGCCCTTGAAGTGCGATGAGCGCCGTTCGCTCCGTGGCATCTTCAATGGCGCACCGCCCCGCGGCGGCCGCCGTGAAATGCGGGAGGATCTTATCGCGATTCGAGGCATTGCAGACGACGAGCCACTTGTCCTCCCGCAGGCGGTAGACGATCAAATCATCGAGGATGGTGCCGCGCTCGTTGCACGCACAGGTGTAAAGGGCGCGTCCGTCGGCTAGCTTGCTCGCGTCGTTCGTGATGAGGCTATCGATGACCGCTAAAGCTTCGATGCCGTCGAGCTCGAACTCGCCCATGTGAGAGACATCGAAGAGCCCGGCGGCTCGGCGAACGGCCAGGTGCTCTTGCTTGACCCCCTCGTACTGGACGGGCATGTCGTAGCCCGCAAACGGCACCATTCGAGCCTTCAGCGCGACGTGTTCTTCGTGTAGCGGCGTTCGCTTGAGGAGGTTCGAGGACACCGGGCGTATCTAGCGCGAATGGGCGTCCTCGGAAATGCCTCTGGCGCGGAATCGCTCGCGGGGGTAATTTCGTTCTGTCATGATCACGATCACCGAACGGGCCGCGGCCAAAGTGAAAGATATTGCGAACGAGGAGAGCCTCCATGGGCAGGGCTTGCGCCTGCGGGTGATGGGGGGCGGCTGCGCGGGGTTCAATTACGACTTGTACTTCGAGGACGCTCCGACCTCGATGGATGAAGAATTCGAGAACCGCGGCGTCAAAATGTACGTCGATCCGCTCAGCTACCAGTATTTGGATGGCACCGAGCTCGACTACGTCGAAGGCCTCTACGGGTCCGGCTTCAAGTTCACGAATCCCAACGTGACGAGCACCTGCGGCTGCGGCAGTTCGTTCAGCGTCTAGTTCGTCGCGTTCGTCGCGTTCGTCGAGTTCTGCTATGCTCGGCCTGTCCGACCGGGGAAGGCGATCGCCGGCGCGAGTCCGTAAGGGTAAGCGCGGGAGGAAAGTCCGAGCTTCGAAGGGTAGGGTGCTGGGTAACGCCCAGTGGGGGTGACCCCGAGGAAAGTGCCACAGAGAAAAGACCGCCCCACCGCACGTCGCAAGTCGTGCCGCGGGGTAAGGGTGAAACGGTGGGGTAAGAGCCCACCGCGTGGTCGGTGACGACAACGGCATGGCAAACCCCACCCGAAGCAAGGCCACGTAGGGAGGCGCTCGAGGACGACCCGTCCGATGCCTCTGGGTAGGCTGCTCGAGGATCGCGGTAACGCGATCCCTAGACGAATGACCGCTAACGCAGCGGGGGCGACCGCGCTGCGATACAGAACTCGGCTTACGACCGATCGGACCACGAGCCCCCGTTAGCGCGGGGGCTTCGTGCTTTTTGGCATCCGCGGTTTGCGGACGGCAGCGATACTTCCGTGCGATTCGAGGACCGGTCTCGCTGCCTGTAGGCTCGGCACGTGCCATGATGCTCCCCAGGATGCTCGAGTCGATTCTCGCGACGGTTCGTCGGCACTACCCCGATGAAGATTTGAAGGCCATCGCCGAGGCTTTCGCCATGGTCCAGGCACAACACGCAAAAGCGACGGACCCGCGGCGGAGCGACGCGCGTCCGAGCCGTCCGAGCGTGCCACCCCCGGCCAAACAGAGCCGTCCGAGCGTGCCACCGCCGCCGGCTGCGCCACCCCCGCGCGCGTCGAGTAGAGGCTCTGCACGGTTGCAGAATCCCGGCGCGGTGACGCTCGCGGCGAGTCTTCCCGAACCAAATGCGGTTCACGGTGACCGAGCCGTTGCTCAAGCCGCGGAGGCCGCGCAAATCATTGCCGAGCTACGTCTCGATCCGCCTGCGGTTACCGCCGCTTTGCTCGCGCGGGTCGTCTTGCGCAACGAAACCGGACTCGAGCGCATTCGCGAGCGCTTCGGAGCCGACGTCGCGGGCCTCATCGAGGGCGTGCAGCGACTCGCCTCGATTCGTTGGGACCGCATTGAGAAAGAAGAGGCGGAATCTCTGCGGAAACTCTTTCTCGCGATGGCCCGTGATGTTCGCGTCGTCATCATCGTGTTGGCGTTGCGCGTGCAGATGATGCGCTCCCTTCACCTTGGCGGCGAAGTCTCGGATGCGAGCGTCGAGCGTTTCGCAAAGGAGACCTTGGACGTCTACGCCCCGCTCGCGAACCGCCTCGGTATCTGGCAGCTCAAGTGGGAACTCGAGGACCTGTCGCTGCGTGCGCTCGACCCCGATACCTACCACTCGCTGGCTCGCGGACTCGCCGAGCAGCGGCAGCAGCGCGAGGCGTCGATCGAGGAGATGATGAGCACCTTGCGGGAGAAGCTCGCAGCCGAGGGAATTTCCGCCAAGATAAGCGGTCGCCCCAAGCATATTTACAGCATTTACAAGAAGATGACTCGCAAGGACGTGGGGCTCGACCAGATCTTTGATGCGAGTGCGGTGCGCGTTATTTGCGACAAGCTGACGGATTGTTACGCAGCGCTCGGCGTGGTTCACAGCCAGTGGGTTCCGCTGCCGCAAGAGTTTGACGACTACATCGCGAAACCGAAAGAGAACGGCTACCAGTCGCTTCACACCGCCGTGTTCGGTCGAGGCGGAAAACCCTTCGAGGTTCAGTTTCGTACGGCCGAGATGCACCAGTTCTCCGAGTACGGTGTCGCGGCTCACTGGGCGTACAAAGAGCGCGCGGACGTGCAGACCAAACAGAACGAGAAGTTCATGGTTTTGCGCCAGCTCATGAACTGGGAGCGTGAGGTCACCGACCCGCAGCAATTCGTCGAGTCGCTGAAGACGGACCTCTTCGAAGACCAGGTTTACGTCTTCACGCCGAACGGCGACATCATCGATCTGCCGCAGGGGGCGACGCCGCTCGACTTCGCCTATCGAATTCACACCGTGGTTGGGCATCGCTGTCGAGGCGCCCGCGTCAACGGGCACATTCAGCCGCTCGAATACCAGCTCAAGACCGGGGATCGCGTCGAGATCCTCACGCAGAAGCAGCCGCAGCCGAGTCGCGATTGGATGAACCCGTCGTTCGGATTTATCAAAACGACGCAAGCGCGCGCAAAAGTTCGGGGCTGGTTTCGCGAGCAAGCCCGCGATACCGCCGTTCACGAGGGACGCGATATTGTCGTGCGGGAACTCGCCAGGCTCAGCATCACGCACGTGAGCCACG
>CANMZR010000322.1 GCA_947502375.1 Polyangiaceae bacterium | reverse complement strand
TGAATACCTCGCTGGCCGACGCCGAGGTGGACCAGATCTGTGAAGTGATTCGAAAATTCTACGGTAAAAACTAAACGCGCATGATCTCTGATGCATTTCACCTCGGCGACCTCGCCGAACTGGGCGAAGGCGCTGAGGAGAGAGGCCTCGGTCGTCTGGAAGGCGAGGTTTCCAACGTACAATCGGTTGTTCATCTACAGTCTCAGAATTCGGCCAAAATGCGCATTCGCGCGGTTGAATTCACCTTCACTCGACGGACCGTATCATTCGGGCGATGGCTTGGCAGGTGCGTAAACTGCCCCGACTGTTTCCTGAGAGCCAAACGCCCTCGCATCCCCCCGTTCGTCATCGAACTGCGGAAGCGGAACGGTTGAGCTGGAAACATTCTTGGTCTTTTTATACGCGAGTATTTTCCACTTCGCAATTGGCCCATTCGGACCGGCGAGCGGGAGCGAACGCCACCAAAGCGACCGAAAGCAGAAGGCGATCCGGACGATCTCGGCGTACGGTCCTCAGCGATGATGCGTAAGAATTCAAAGCCCGTTCATTTGGTGTTCTTGACGGCTGCGCTGCTCGTGGGCTGTAGCGGAAAACCGAACCGAGTGGAGGCCACGATCACGGGCAACGCAGGTAAATACATCGGTTTTCCGGTGTGCCTCGAGGTGAGCTTCGCGAGCGAGCAGAACGGTGGAAGTTATCCAGAAGACCTGTGCAGCCCGGCACCGGTCACCGGGCGATTTGACGTCACGCTGAACGGCGCGGCGGACAATCTGGCAGAGGAGATCTTCAGTTCATCGGGGCCAGTGTTCTTGAGAGCGAACACGATGGAGATCGCCGGGATTGTGACGAACCACACCGAAATCCCGGATGGCGACACGATGAAGATCGTCATTGGAGTCGAGTTCTAAGGGCGCGGGAGAGCCTATCGAGTCGTGCTTCAATTGCCGACGCGTCGCCGAGGTCGCCGTAGCGGAGGGCGGCATAACTGCGAAGGGCTTCCGTGCACTCGGCCGCGTGGGCGGACAGTGCCGAGCTCGCGGCAACGCGCCCTGCGAGGGTCTCGAGCGAGTCATCGGGAGTCACCTTGATGCCCCTTGCTACGAGCGTCCGGCTCAAGCGCAAAAAACTCGGCAAAGGCTGGCTCACTTGAGCTCGATTCAGCGCCAAACGCGCACCCCGTTGGCGCCTCCAGTAAAACCCCGCCACCAACAGAACCAGCACCGCAGGCAACGACAACGCCTCGCCGACGGACAAGCGGTCGAGGCGCTCGAGTGCACGCGAGGCCCATGCACTCAGGGCATCGAGCACCGCGGCCCCGAGCGGCGTCGTTCGAGCCGCTTCGAGTTCGGAGCCCCCGGCCGGCGTGGGATCGAAGGTGCGCCACGCGCCGACCCATGCCTCGACCCATGCGTGAGCGTCCCGCTCGCGGACGATGCCGTCACCCGAGATCGGATTCCTTTCGACCACCCGGTAGCCGACCACGACCCGCGCCGGGATCCCGACAGAGCGCGCGAGAAGCGCGAGCGCTGCCGCGAAATACTCGCAGTGGCCGCCCTGGCCGCTCCGAAGAAATTGAAGCACAGGATCCATGGCCTGCGAGGGCTCAAAGTCGAGAGAGTACGCGTGGTCCCGCTGCAATCCCCGGATGAGCGCGGCTAGCCGCTGCGAATCAGTGAGCGCCCCTTCGCTGTAAGAGCGAGCTTGCGCGGCCACGACGGACTCGATGGAAGGCGGGATGCGCAGATCCTCCGCGGATGGCACGCCGAGCCCGAGCGCGCGCCCAGCTCCACGGCGCACCTGCACCCGCGTGCCACTCTGAGTCTCGAGCGGAACGAGCGCACCGAATGCATCCATGCGCGCGGCGCCACTCGAAAAAGCGACCTCCTCGGAATCGAGCGGGACGAAATAACGCTTCGGGGCCCCGTCCACCCATTCGAGCTCGACGACGTCCGAACCCGCGAGGACATGCGGCGTCCGGAGCACGTCGAGAGGCCCTTCGTGGCGCGACCAGTGCCCCCCTTCGTACCGATTCAAGACCGCTCCACGCAACAGCTCCACGTCACCGGTAACGCGCAAAACCTGCTGGGGCGAATCGAGCAGCCCGCGCAGCGACCCAAGCCACAGACGGTCCGCAAATCCTACCGCAGGCGGCCGAATGGCCTGTAGCCGACCAAGCGCCCACGCATGACCTTCAGGCAACGCCCGAACGAGCGCGGACGCGAGCCCCACGGACACGAAAGCCATCAGGCAGAGCGCGCCAAAGTGCCGCCCGAAGAGTGCGTTCAACGGCGCACGCGAACGACTCGCCTGACGGCGAACGAAGAGTGCCGCCACCACAAACGCCGTCACCCCTGATACGTAGCGCCACCCGCCATCGGCGCCGCCACATGCCATCAATGCCACAAGCTGCAAGGTCAGGTGGCCGAGTTCCGCATTCGCGGGTGCCGCCGCAAAGCGAAGGGCGACCGACGCGAGGAGAAAAGCTCCGGCCAGCGCAGCCCAGCCAGTGGGTAACTGCACGAGCGCTTCGGCGTCGCGCGGCAAGAACGCGGCGAGCAGCGCGACCGATGCCGGGATGACGAAACACGCAAAGACCACTTGCAGGGTCACCGTCACAGGGATGCGAGCACGCACGAGCAACGGCAGGAGCGCGAGGAGCGCGAGCACGCCCGCGAACGACGCACTGGGTCCAAGCGCGCCGTAGAGCGCCACGACGATGAGAAGCGGCACCACCGACGCCCGCTTCACAAGACCAGCCCCTTCGGGTCCGTCAGGGAACCCACCGGGACGACCGACTCGGCCAGCGAGAGCGGGGGCGGCACCGCGATGGCTCCGCGCCAGGAGCGCTCATCGAAAACGCGCACGACGCGCACCGTCAGCCGACGTCGCACAAGCTCTGACAAGAGCTCGCGGCGCCGCGAGTCGGGGCCGGTCGAGACGACCACCACCATGGAGAGCTGCCGCAACCAAGCCTCACGCGCGGTCCAAAAACCGCGTCGGTCCGTGGCGCCGTCGCGAACCGCGGTGGCGAGCCGGTCGAGCGCTTCCTCGAGCAGCCCGCCACCGCACGGGCCGCCCAACGTGTGAAAGTGTGCGCCGAGCACCAACCCGTCGACGACCACGGCCGCACGGCACGCGTGGGCGACAATGCCAGCGACGATGGATAGGCCGGCTTCGTACGCGGCCTCCGACGCGGAGCGTGGATCGTCATCCAGAATCACACCGAGTCGGAGCGAAGCGGCATCGCGGTACTCACGAACGTGCGGGACACCGCGGCGCGCCCAGGTCTTCGAATGCAGAGAGCGCAGCGAGTCACCGGGGCGGTAAGGTCGGACCGCGAAGAACTCGAGCCTTGCGGCCCGTTCGCCTCCGCGAGTTCGCGCTCCGTAAAGCCCGGAGAAACCAGGGGGGAAGGCGAGTCGAGCCACTTTCGCGATGACAGGAACCACCAGGAACCGAACCGAACCGCTCGCGATGGCCGGCCCTCGCGCAAGGCCGCCGGGCACGAGCCTCGCGGCGCCGAAGACGTCCAAGGAATGTTCACCACGCGCGACGAACGTCGCACGGAGCTCTGTCCGAGCGCTGCCGCCCACAGGAATGCACGCCACGGAGGGCCCAACACCCAGCCAGCGCCCATCCCAAGGCAGGAAGGGGCCTGCGACGCGCACGTCATGCACCGGTAGTGACCCCGAGTGCCTGAGCGTGACCTCGAAGGTCGTGGGCTCACCGACAGCCACCCGATGCGGCGCGCGAACCTCCAGCGAAACATCGCGCAGATGGAAAGCCCGTCGCACGATGAGCCCTCCCACCAGGAGACCGGCGAGCACGCTCCAGAGAACGTAGATCTGCGTTGTATCGATGGCCAGGCTGGCCGTCCCGATGAACAACATCAACACCGAGAGAACGCGGCCCTCCTCGCTCAGCGCCGCATACAACCACCAAACAGGCGTGGACACCCGGGCGAGCAAGCCCCGCCGAAGCCGCTCGCGGTCGTCGCGTCTTGCGGGGATGAGGATGTGATTGAGGCGAGCGAAATTCATCGCGGGACGGGAACGCCCGCCACCACCTCGGCGACGATGGCCTCCATGCGCCGACCACCAAAGCGTGCCTCCTCCGTGGGAATAAGCCGATGGGCGAGAGTCGGGATCGCGAGCGTTTGGACGTCGTCGGGAGAAACGAACTCGCGACCGTCGAGAACCGCGCATGCTTGAGACGCACGATAAAGCGCCAGCGCCCCGCGCGTCGAGACACCGAGCGCAAGCTCCGGATGCCGGCGTGTCGCCGCGACGATTTCGAGGAGATAGCGAGCCACCGGCTCCTTGACGGTGACCTCTCTGACGTGGGCTTGAAGCGCGAGCACGGCAGGACCGTCGAGGAGCGGCGTCACGTGCCTCAAGGGATCTTCGATTCGTCGGTCGAGGAGCACCGAAAGCTCCGCCTCGAACTCGGGATACCCCATTGAAATGCGAAATAGAAAGCGGTCGAGCTGGGCTTCTGGCAGCGGGTAAGTCCCATGAAACTCGCCTGGATTCTGAGTGGCGACGACCATGAACGGTGCTGGCAGCGGCTCGGCCACCCCGTCAACCGTGACCTGGGCTTCGCCCATCGCTTCGAGCAGCGCCGACTGCGTCCGCGGGGACGCGCGATTGATCTCGTCAGCGAGCAGGACACTCGTGAACACCGGCCCGCGACGAAAGGCGAAGGAGCCCTTCTGAACGTCGAGCACCTCGGTCCCGAGCACATCTGCCGGCAAGAGATCGGGCGTGAACTGGATGCGCGCAAACGGCACGTCGAGCACCCGGGCGAGAGCCTTCGCGAGCGTCGTTTTTCCGACCCCTGGAACATCCTCGATGAGCACGTGACCACCAGCGAGGACCGCGACCAAGAGTCGGTCGATCACGTTGGATTTGCCGCGTAAAACGCAGCCTAGCGCCTCTCTGACGCGAGTGAGAACCTCGTACGAAGGAGCCGCCGTCATGCTGGTTTTCGTTGGGAGCACGGCGTAGGGCAAGCTACGCTTTCGAGAGCGCGCGGTCGAGCCAGGCAACGAGATCCGTCAGAACTTCCTCGCGATTCGTCTCGTTCAAAATCTCGTGGCGCGCGCCGGGGTAAAGCTTGAACTCGACCTTCGACAAACCCGCGGCACGGAAGCTCTCCACGAGGCTCTTGGCGCCCTTGCCCATCAAGCCCACCGGATCCCGGTCGCCGGAGAAGACCAAGATCGGACGAGCCTTCGGGAGCCGCGCGAGATTCTCGGGTTTCGTTAGCATTGGCAAGGCGTCGAGGAGGTCAATCCAAGTTTGGACGGTCACCATGAAACCGCACAACGGATCGGCCACGTAGGCATCCACCTGTTTCGTATCACGCGAAACCCAATCGAAAGGCGTGCGGTTCGGCTTGAACTTCGCGTTGAAGTCCTCGAACGAGAGCTTGTTCAGGAGCGTGCTACGACCTCGCTTCCCGAGGCGCGCACGCTCGACGCGAGCCACGAGACGCCCAGCTTGCGCGATGGGCTGGGGCTTTCCGTTCGAGGCAACAAGGACGGTCGCGTCCATGCAGTCCGGGTGCAAAAAATTGAGGTTTTGGACGAGAAAAGAGCCCATCGAGTGACCCAGCACGGCGATCGGGAGACCGGGATGCTGCGCCGCAAAATGACGGTTGATGAGGTACAGATCAGCGACAGCCTTGGCCCAGCCGCCCTCGTCCGCGAAATGGCCCACAGTCTCCCCAGGACGGATGCTTTTTCCATGACCGCGATGATCGCTGGCAACGACGAAATAGCCAGCGGCGCACAGTGCTTCC
>CANMZR010000321.1 GCA_947502375.1 Polyangiaceae bacterium | reverse complement strand
CACCACGCAGCGGAGCCCCCGTGGAGCTGCACGCCTTCCCGTCGCAAGGTGCAGCCGCGGCGTTCCTCGGCGACGTGCTGCGGCCGCTCTTCGCCCGCGAACCGCGAGCCACCGTGGCCATTCTCGCGCGCTACCCGGAGCAGGCCGATGCGTATTATGACGCGCTCAAGATCGCGGAGGTGCCTTATCTGCGACGAGTCAAAAACTTCGATTTCGCCTTCAAATCCGGCGTCGAGGTCACCGAGATCCGTCAGGTAAAAGGCCTTGAGTACGATTACGTGGTCCTGGTGGACGCCAACGCCTCGACCTACCCACTCGAGGACGACGCGCGCTACCAATTGCACATCGGCGCGACCCGTGCGGCGCACCAACTGTGGATCCTCACGAGCGGCCCACCCTCCCCGCTCTTGCCGCGTCGTTTGCTCGAAGACGATCCCGACTGACCGCGCCCCGGCACGAAGACGGCTCCTTCGAGACCCGTCGAAGGGGTGAGTCCCTCGCTTCTTTCGAATCGAGGCCGGAGCAACAGCAGGTGCCCGAGTCCCTATCCGTCGAACTCGAGGCTCGGTCGACGGCCTCGCCAACGAGGGGGCGTCGGAACACCCGTCGCTTCGATGGGCTTGGGACACTAGCGTAAAGCGCATCCTCATTGTACAGGTAGCGGGATGCGACGCTTCATCCACTCGTTCTTGTCAGCCGCCGGCGCGCTCGTGTTCGTGGCTTGCACCGCCGAGTTTACGGGGTTCGAGGTCCCTACCGGAAACGCGACGGGCACGGGTGGGCAAGGTCAAACCGGTGACACGGTCGGTAATGCCAGCGGCTCGGGCGGGATGCTGCAAACGGTCGGAACAGGGGGCGCTGTCACCGGTAGCACGGGCACGGGCACGGGCACGAGCACGGGCACGGGCACGGGCGGCGGCGGCGGCTCGGTGGAAAGCGTGCCCGATCCGAACCTCGAGGGCCCCTTCAAGATCGCGAAGCTCACGGACACGTTTGTCGTTCCGTCGACCGGCCACTCCGTCAAAATGTACGCGAGCTACCCGACTGCAGGCCCCAAGGCCGGACCGTATCCGGTCATCCTCGTCGGTCACGGATTTCAGACGTCCGTCAGCCAATACGAGAGCTACCTCCAACGCCTCGCGACCTTCGGATACGTCGCTATCGCCCCTGATTTTCCGGCCCCCTTCATCGGGAACAAGCACCTCGATAACGGGCGCGATCTCGACGCCGGGCTCGACTGGGCTCTCACGAACGCTACGCTGAAGGGCCTTGTCGATGCGAACAACGCCGGGGCCACGGGTCACTCCCTTGGCGGCAAGGCGGCCGTCCTCGCAGCCGCCGCGGACCCACGAATCAAGGCGTCGATCACGCTCGATCCCGTGGACTCGAGCGTCTTTTGTTCACTTGAGGACTGCCCCGATGCGTCGAACAAGCTGCCCCTCCCCATCCCAATGGGCTTCGTCGGCGAGACTCTCGATGGGAGTGGCAGCTTTCAGCCTTGCGCCCCAGCCGCCGACAACTTCCAGACATTTTTCGCAAAAACGAGCGGACCGAGTCTCCAAGTCGAGGTCCTCGGAGCGAACCACCTGAGCTTCACCGACAATCCGAACGGCGGCTTCTGCAAGACACCGACCGCCAAACACGATGACGTTCTCGCCCTCTCGCACGCCATGGTAGTGGCCTTCTATGAGCGCCATCTCAGAGGCAAGAGCGGCTACGAGGCCTACCTCACAGGCAGCGAAGCCAAGGCCCGCTACGTGGCCACCGGCCTTGCACTCATCCAGAGCAAGTAGCCTCGCATTCGTGGCCGTCGTGCTGGGTGGCTGCAACGCCACCGAAGCGCCGTTCCAGGTGGCGACGAGCAACGGTTGGGTGGCGGTTGCAGACGACACGAACCGACCCGCCAACGTCCGGACTTGCCCAAGCGAGGTTCCCGAACTTCAACCTGCGCTAGCTGGTGTGCGAGCGGCGCTCGCGACGATGGATTACGCAGGCCGCAAAGAGGCCGTGGACGCGCTAGCGACGGCCTCAAAAGCCTACCCAGCAGAGGCCGAGGCGCACCTGCTGCTCGGGCTCGCCGAGCTCTGGACCCTGGCGGAGCCAGCAAAAGACGTGGACCTCGCGACCCTCGGCGCAGCGGCCTTCAGGTCCAAGCAGGAACTCGAAAAAGCTTACGAGCTGTGCCCGACCGATCACCGCATTCCCGCCTGGCTCGGGCCCATCGACGCACGCATCGGCGAAACCTTGAAGGACCCGAAGCTGTTCGACGAAGGACTCGCCATCCTCGACAAAGGAATCGCCGAATACCCGTCTTTTGTGCTCTTTTCACGGGTTTTGGTCTACGCCAACCGCCCCAAAACAGACCCCGCGTTTACGCAAGCCGTGGACGCGGTGCTCGCCAACATTCACGCTTGTGAGGCGGGGCCGGCCTCCGACGCCGGCTTCAACCTGAAGCTCGATCCTGCGTGCAACAACAGTCCGCACGCTTTTCACAACCTCGAGGGCGGCTCGCTGTTTCTCGGCGACGTCCTCGCCAAAGCCGGCCGAAGAGCAGAGGCGCTCCGCATCTACACACTCGCGAAACTCGCGCCCAACGTTGCGGACTGGAACTGGCAAGCCTTGCTCACCGAGCGCATCGACGGCATCGACGTGCGCATCGGCTCCTACGACGGCAAAGGCCCGACGGACGAAGCCTGGAACCGCACCGACCAATGTTCGCTCTGCCATCGGCAGTAGCCGCTCTGCCATCGGTAGACGGCCGCCCGAAGCCATCGGCAGTAGCCGCTCGGACAGCGGCCGCAGCTTCGTGGGGTACCCGCGAGGGACGCATCACGGCCAGCCAAGCGTTGCCGGCTGCGTGTCACGTCACGGGAGACCGAACGCGTTCACGTGATCGTTGCTCTCGGTGTGGCAGCCGACGCAGATGGCCGGCGTGCCCGAGTACCTTGCCTCGCCGCTTTCGAGGTCAAAATACTCGGCGTAAAACCAACCCGTCTGACGCTTGTCCAAGACAGCGACGATCGCGTGAACGCCGCTATCCGTGAAGCCGTCCTTCACGATGAGGGAGCCCGTCGGCCATTCGCTGAGCTTTTTTCCAGCGCCTAGCGCGTCCCCAACGACCGCGTTTACGTAAATGTCCACCTGGTCGTTGTGGGGCGCATCGGAAGGCTTGCGTGTTTCGTACCCCGGCGCGCGCGCGAAGCTACGGTAGTTCTCGTCATGGATCCGCTGCCACAGCGACGCCGCTCCAAGCGGGTCCTGATCGTCGCTGCAGCCGGGCAGCAGCACGAGGGCTACCGTGCCGAGCACGAGCGCGAGCGTCGAACAGGCCATTGGAGGAACCTACCATCCATGCGGGCGGTGCGCGCGTGTTCGTGGGGTACCCGCGAGAACGGCTCTAACGGTTTCGAAAGCCGTCGGTCGGCCGAAGGGAGGCGGCGTACCAGCTCGGTAGAATCGTCGCGAGCAGGCAAATCAGAATCGCGATGCCACCGGTGATGAGGAATTCCTGAGGGCGCACGAGCACCGGCAGACGCGAGATGAAATACACTTTCGGATCGAGTGGAAAACCGTAAGCGAGCAGGCCCTTGCACACGCCCAGCCCGACGAGCAACCCAAGGAGCGTACCGGACACGCCAATGATGCCGCCTTGATAGAGAAAAACGCGTAAAATAGCGCCGTCCGTCGCGCCCATGGCCTTCAAGACGCTGATCTCTTTTTGCTTGTCGAGCACGACCATGATGAGCGTTGCTACGACAGTAAACGCGGCCACAAAAATGATGATCGTCAACACGGCGCTCATGCCCCACTGTTGGATGGCGAGCGCGGTAAAGAGCCCGTGATTGAGCTCCTCCCAATCCATGGTGTGGTAAAGCCCCTCGGGCAGCAGCTGGCCGATCGCGGTGGATAGCGTGCTCGCGCGCTCGATGTCGTCGACCTTCATCTCGACGCCGGTGACGGTGTCACCGTGGTCGTAGAATTCCTGTGCCTCATAGAGGTCGGTGTAAACGAGCTTCGAGTCGTACTGGTCAAACCCCGCCTCAAAAACGGCAATCACGCGAAAGCGCTTGGCCACCGGCTTTTTGATCTCTCCGTCCGAAAAACTGAAACCTATCGTTGGCGACGTGATGGTGATGCAGTCCCCGAGCTTCCAGCTGCCTGAGCCGTCCTGGCTGGGCTCACGCCCTAGACCGAGATTGTTGGCCAGCGTCACGCCGATGACTGCGCCCGGCATCGCCAGCACCGCGCGGGGATTTGCACACGGGTCCGGATCGAGGTCCGCCGGGATCACGTCCTCGTCGGGCAGCGCCACAAGCTCACCGGGGACTCGGGGGCGGCCGACCGGCCTGACGCTCGGCTCGGGCTCCGGGACGGGAAGTCTGCCGGCCGCGAGGTGTTCGATGCTGCCGGCCCCCATAGGCGCGTCGGGCAACCCACCGGCGCTCGGCGTTGCAGAGGGCGCTCCGGGGCGGTCGGCGGGAAACGGGAGGTCGGCCTCGTCGTCGAAAAACGTCCGAAAGGAGTCCTTCGGGGCAGCCGGTCGAGCTTTCGGTGCTCGCAGGTTCTCGAGCGAGCCCGCGATGACGTATTCGGGGAGATCGAGCACGGGCTTCAGGCCATCGAAGCGCCCCCGCCACTCGTCACCGCCCGGCGAGCGGATCCCGAGGCTCAAGTTGGGATCGACCCCCTTGACGAGGACGCCCGTCGCGGTCGAGCCCGCGTGGGTGATCATCATGGGATTGATGCTGAACGGAGCCACGCCGACGACGCCTTTGACGGCGGCGACTTTGTCCATGATCGCCCGATATTCCCGGAAATTCGTGGAGTATTTTAGGACGAGGACGTGCGCGTTGACGCCGAGCACCTTCGAGCGAAACTGCCGGTGAAACCCGCCCGTGACACTCATGATCGTCGCCAAGGCAGCGACCCCGAGAACGACGCCCAAAATGGCGAACGCGGTGCTGACCGAAATCGTTCCGCGCTTTTTCGAACCCATGTAGCGGAGGGCGAGCTTCAGCGGATACCCCATCGCGGGCCGTCATAGCAGAAAAGACCCTGGTCGGGACCGGGCGTGACGCGACGTCGTTCCTGGTGCGCGACCCTGAAAGTGAGGTATCCTTGCGGCTCTCTGGGGAGAATTGTTCCCACCTGCACCGATGAGCATCGCCAACGACAACAAAGCGGCACCGAGGCCGCCAGTCCCTCGAGCGCGCGGGGCTCGCGCATCCGATGCAACGGGTGAGGGGCCCTCGTCTTCCGGGGGCACCGCTGATCGCCCGTGGACGCCTCGACTTGGAGCTGGCGGAATGGGGTCGGACGATGGCCATGACGCGACGACGAGCGCCTTGAGTCCGCCCGTCCGCGAGGTTCCGAACCAGCCGCCAGGGCTCGAACTCCAGCTGGCCGTGCCGGACGACGAAGACGAGGACGCGCTGCCTACGGAGCTCAACGCCGCGCAGGCGCCACCGACCGTACGCCATGTGGAATCGCAACCTTCCGCCGCCGTCCGGGGCTCCGATCCGGTTCTCGCGAGTCTGCTTGACGATGACTTCACCGCCACTGATTCATTGACGGACGACCTCGGTGACGAACCTTCCGACGCGTACATTGGAGTCACCCTCGGCGACCGCTACGTCATCGATCGGGTGCTCGGTGAAGGCGGGATGGGCAAGGTCTACCGCGCTCATCACAAGGTCATCGATAAGAAAGTCGCAATCAAAATTCTGCACGCAGAGCTCGCGAAGGACAAGGAGGCCGTGGGGCGCTTCCTGCGCGAGGCGCGGGCGGCATCGAGCATTGGTAACCCC
>CANMZR010000320.1 GCA_947502375.1 Polyangiaceae bacterium | reverse complement strand
AAACATCGAAAGGCACTGGTCAATCGTGTCGATGAAGCCGTCGTTGTCCGCGTCCGGCGGCGGCGGGCAGCCGTGCTTCTTCGGATCGGCGTTGGGCTCGCCGGCCTGCGCGGGGCACGCGTCGAGCGCGTCGAGGATCCCGTCCTTGTCGGCATCGGGTGGAGGCGGCGGGCAGCCGTGCTTCTTCGAATCAGCGCTCTTAAGGCCCGCATCGTTCGGGCACGCGTCAACCTCGTCTTCGATGCCGTCGTGGTCGCGGTCAGCCGGGGGCTTGACGTCGATCGACTGCGGATCGTAAGCGAAACGTGCGAGCGCGCGCACATCGGGGGTGCCGATGGCCTGCGCGATACCGATGCCACCCGCCGCGCCGATGACGAAATGACCGAGGAAACGGTACTGCGCACCTAGGCGCGCTTCGGCCGACGTCGTCTCGCTACGCGGCAGCAAGTTCGCGACGAGCGCGGGGCTCGAGAGATCGTAGGAGCCGCGAACCTCAGGGCCGATGGTCAGCGCTTCGTCGAGCAGCAGAGCCGCGGCGCCCGCACCGAAAGTGAGGCTTGTCGGATCCTCGGAACGGCGGAGCTTCGCGCCGACGAACGCGCCATAGGTGAAGTGCGGAATGCGCCCACCGAGGAGCAACTGCGGCTCGCCGTACGTGTAGCTCTCGCCCGTCCACGCGTTGGTGGCGGTCGGCACGTAGACGAAGCCGCCGAGGCCCACCGCGAACGGATCCTTGCGATCACCGTAGAGGCGCGCACGCAAACCGACACGCAGCTCGCCAAGCCCGCTACCGTGGGTGCCGCGAACGGTCGTATTGCCAACGTTCAGGTCGTCGCCGCGCTGCGAGAGGGCCACCGGCAGATCGACCGACACGAGGAGACGATTCCACAGCGGCAACGAGACGCCGGCGTGCAAGAACGTCTGCGACTTCGACAGGACGGCGATCTGCTCACCCGTCGCGCTCTTCGCGACAAACGGCTGGTTCGCGTAGTCGAAGGTCATCATGCCGCGAGGCTGCAAGTGCCCACCGACCGTCGGTCCGAAGACCGAGAGGAACGTGTCACCCGCGACGGGCTGATCGAAGCGGTTCAGCGTGACGTCTTGCGCCGAGGCGGAGCCCGCCACGGTGACAAGAGCGAGCGCCGTCAAGGCCCCGCGGCTGAGGCGGAGGAAGCGCTTGGACCGGATCGATATCACCATGGGGCGCTCCATCCTCCGTCTGAAACGAATCTGCAAGAAGTATCGTCTCGGCCGACGTTTAAAAGCATCCTTCACAGCTCGCCCGAGCGCACGATTCGGACCCGGCTCCGCGTGAGAGCGGCCGAACTCGCTCCTGCTGCACGGGCGGCTGCGGCCACGCCGTTTTTCGCCTTGGGAAAGGTGACCAAGCCAGTGAGCGGCCAGGCCGCTGGACGTAGGCAATTCGGTGGTCCTATGCAACCCGGGAGCGCCGCTTGCAATCCCGAAGAAAAACGCGGAGCCAGCAATGCACGGCCGCCGCGCCGTCCGCCGAGCATCGCAAGCGCCCCACTGCGCAGAAGGTGGCCGGACCGCGCACTCTTCACCGTGCCCCGTCCACCGTGCCCCGTCCACAGCACACCAGAACAAGGTGTCCCCCGCCCGCGCAGCCAGTCGGTCGCTCGCGTACAGGCCGTGTCCATTCGGCATTGACGGGGTTTCGCGCGAGGCTTACCCATCCCACAAGATGACAATGCACAAGTTGACGGGATGGCCGATAGGCTTTGGAATCGGCCTCTCTGCGATGGTCGTCGGGTTCCTCGTTGCCGCTCCCGCTCACGCGCAAAAAAAAGCGGGGCACGGCAAAGCCACGGCACAAGGTACCGGGAGTCCCGCGCTGAAGCAGGCGCGCATCGAGGCCGCGAAGGCAAAGAAGCTGCTGCACGCTGCACTTCATCGGGCGGCGGCCGGCGAGAACGCCTTGGATGCAGTTACGGTCACGCGCGAAAAAGCAGGCCTGTTGCGCGACAAGGCTACTCTCTTGCGCGACGAGGCCATCCGCTTGCGCGACGAAGCGGGGCCCTCGAACGACGCGTGCCTCGAAAGCGCTCGCGGCACCGATGCTGCGTGCGCGACGACTTGTGACGAAACGGCTAGAGGCTGCGCGGATTACGCGCCGCACGCCGTCGCGAAGTGGGCTTGCGCTCAACAGGGCGCTGCGTGCACGTCGCGTTGCGCTGGGGCCACGGACGCGCGCGTCGCGGCTTGTGGAAAAACCGCTGCCGCGGCAGAGGTCAAGGTCGCGTCGGCCGAAGCCGCGTTTGCAAGGGCGGAGGCCGCGGTAGGGCCAGCCACCGAGCGCGCGGCGGCTTTGGACGCGAAACTCCTTCAACTGCAACAAACAGCGTATCTCCCTCTGTATGCAAAGAACTGGAGCGGCGCTACGGCGTGCCCGGCAAGCATGCGTCGCGTGGAAAAAAGCGACTCCTGGTACTGCATGGACACGACCGAAGTCACGACCAAGGCTTACGCAGCCTGCGTGAAAAACGGCAGGTGCACAGCTCCGGGCTCGGGTGGTGCCAGCAACTTCATGGTCTCAGCCCGCGGAACCCACCCCATCAATCGGGTGAACTGGAGCCAAGCTGCGGGCTATTGCGCAGTCCAGGGCCAGCGTTTGCCCACGGATGAAGAGTGGGAGTACGGCGCCCGCGGCCCCGATGGACGCGAGTTTTCGTGGGGCAACGAGGCGCCGTCCGCACAGTTTTGCTGGAACGGTGAGGGCAATGACCTCGGGAGTGGCAAACGCAAGTCCACCTGTGCCGTGGGCTCCTTTCGCAAAGGCGATTCTCCCTTTGGCCTGACCGATATGGCAGGCAACGTCTATGAATGGACAGCCGCCGGTTTTACCGAAAACGCCGCCTCATGGGATGCACCGCACGTCAGCCGTGGCGGGGGTTGGCAGGATGTCGAAGTCGCGAATGCGCGTGCCGCCATCCGGTTCACGACCGAACCCACGTCGCGAGACGCCGATCTCGGTTTTCGCTGCGCCGGCTCCGCTTTTGCCCTCGCCCCGCTACCTGCCCCGCCACCCGCCCTCACTCAGGCGTCGGACGGCTACGAAGATGGTTCAACACCCGAACGTTCCCCCGATTGAGAATGAGAGCCTCTTTCCCTTGACCCAGAACACAACACCCGGCGCGGGTTGCTTCCGGTCAGCGCAATGAGTTGCAGAGTGTAAGGCAACCACCCGGAACAGGGCCAAGCTGAACCCTCGACGGTCTCCCGGCGTCTGAAGTGATGCCGAAAAAAGGGCCAGAGCTGCACAAAAAAACTCAAACGAGGGTCGCGGCGGTCACGGTGCTCTCGAAACTCACGCCGCCGAGAGTGACGTAGAGCTGCCCGTCTGTCCGCGTGAGTTCCACGTCGAGGTTCCGTTTCAGCTGCGGCGCGAGCTCATCGAGGAACGTCGCGTCGAGCAAGGTCACCTCGATGGTTTCGACTTTGTGGATCGGCCGACTCGCCGCTTCGCGCTGCAAGAGCCACAACTCGACGCAGCTGAAGACCGCCACGCTTCGTGCAGCTTTTGTGGCCTTGTGCAAGCGCTCGGCCGAGGGGGCCCCGATGTCGATCCAGCTCATGAGCACGCCGGTCGCATCATGCACCGTGATGGGTGGCTGTTCGGCCGTGGACAGCCCGCCTTTGCTAAACGCGATGCCTTCTTGGAACGACAGGCAGTACGCCAGCGTGCGCGTCAGGAGGTAGCGAACGGATTCGGAGGGATGCTGCGCCAGCCGCAAGTCGAGGGTCTCGTACACCCCGCGGTCCACGTCGGAGAGCGAAACGACGAGATGGTACATGGTTGCCGAAAGAGCCATAGCCAAGGGTCATACTCGCTTGCGCGGGCGTTGCGCTACGGACCGTAGTCGTTTTTTTCGAATGGTTTCTCCACCAGGCTTCACGGTCAGGCCTTGCGCGCGGCACCCGGTTGTGCCTTTAAATGGCCACTTAAATGGCCAGCTTATTTGCCGTTTTGAAGGGCGGGCGGTAGTTCACCCGTGCAACATTTGTGGAGTCATCATGAAAAATTCAATTAAAGTTTTTGGTTTTATCCTCAGCAGTGCCCTCGTTGCCGCCGCGTGCGGATCCGACGACACGAGCTCGACCGCCGCCACGACGACGGCCACCAGCGTGAGCACGGCGAGCACCACGACGGGTGGCGGCAACGGCGGCGCGGGCGGGGCCGCGGTGCAGTCCTCATGCGACACGTACTGCGCGAGCATCATGGCGAACTGCACCGCCGCAAACGCTCAGTACAGCGACGCGGCGACCTGCCTCGCGAGCTGTGCGGGTCTCCCCGAGGGGTTGGCGAGCGATATGGCAGGCAACACGGTCGGCTGCCGCATCTACCACGCGGGCGCCGCGAAGGCTGACGCGAAGACGCATTGCGAGCATGCGGGCCCTGGCGGCGCAGGCGTCTGCGGCGCTGACTGCGAAGGGTTCTGTGCCATTGCAAAGAATAGCTGCAGCACGAAGTACGCGACCCCCGCCGCTTGTGAGACCGAGTGCAAGGCCTTCAAGGACACGGTTCCGTTCAACGCCGCCGCGACCAGCGGCGACAGCCTTGCCTGCCGCCTCTACCACCTGACGGCCGCGACGGTGACCCCTGCGGTCCACTGTGACCACATCACGGCGGCGTCGGCTCCCTGCAAGTGACCGAAGTGTGAGTCCTGCCGTTCCTCTCTAAGGTTCGGCTTCACGAGCCCGCTAGCCGACCCGGAAGGGAACCGCGCGCGGGCTCGTGTTTTTTTTGTGTTGAGGAAGCGTACGATCCGGACGCGGGAACTGCACACGACGTTGCCGTGACGCTCTCCATGCGAACCCGCTCTTGCAGCCGCCGACTCCCGGCTTTGCGCCTGGTCTTCTGTTCCAGAAAGTCGCTTCAGAATTCATGCGTCCTCGTTCGCTGCGAGGACACGTCCGTTCGCCGCCTTACGCAGCCTTCTGCCTCCGGGGCTGCCGCTGCGTTTCGAGTGTGCTGAAGCTCTGATTCGCCGCACTACCCGTTTGGTCGCCGAACCGCTAGGCTCCGCGCCATGAGCTGGCTCGACAAGGTGGCCAAAAAGACGCTGGACGCGCTGGAGCTGGCAGTCCGTGCGGCCGAGCAGGTGCAGGTGCACGTGGCGCCACTTATCGAGCGCTCTCCCCTCGCGTCGCGACTCCGCGTTCGTTTTGGCGCGCCCGAGGGAGACGAAGCACGAGCGCCCGATAACGCACCCGCGACGGAGGAACCGTCCGGTGGGCCGACGCGCGTCGGGCCACTTCCGCCAGTTGAGCGCACCGCAACCACGGAAAAACCTGAGCGACCCATCGGAAAGCCTCTGCTCGCGGCACAGGTTTTCGGCAGGGGGACCGATCCCTGGACGTTGCGCGCGCTCCAGCTTTTTGAGGAGCGCGGCATCGAATGCGAACTTGTCGATCTCGAGGCCGAGGGCGGTGAGTCGTTCGAGGTGCGCCTCGTTCGCGAGACCCACCATCCGAGTTCGCCCTTCATCTATCTTCGCGGTGACTACGTGGGAGGCTTCAACGCACTGAACGAGCTCGATAGGCTCGGTCAGCTCGACGAGCTGGTGAAGACACCCGAGGAGCGCGCCGCTGCCGGTGGCCGGCGACGCATCGTCGTGCCGAAGCGCTCGGGAGACGACCTGGCGCCCGGCGAGCGCGGCAACCCCGACAGCCGGTAGTCCGCCGAGTCCTTCGAAGGGATAGGTCTTTCGCCCCCCTCTTTGGTGAGGGCGTCGAAAGACCCATCGATTTGCGATGCTAGTGACTCGGCTACCGGTTCTTCTTTGGCCCT
>CANMZR010000319.1 GCA_947502375.1 Polyangiaceae bacterium | reverse complement strand
CGCGCACCGCGCTCGACGGGCGAGTGAACCAGCACCAAGCTCGATGCGAAAGCACCGATAAATACGGTATTTCGAAGGAATGAATCGATCGGCAGCGAGGCGCACGGTCCGGGGCTCAAGTACGGGTCCGAATTGACTGCGAGCCCCGCCGAGGCGCACGCCACCGCGGCCCCGGCACCCGACCCAAGGGCGAGCGCCAACGGTCCGACCGCTTTACGCAGGGCTTGCGCGTCAAAGGCTTGCAGGGTTCCCCCCGCGTACTTCAGGTCGAAGTCCGAGTTCGCCACATAGAGCGTCGAGCGACCCGCCGACAGCGCGAGGCCCGTCGGGAAGTAGAATTGACTCGCCACCGGTGGCCGGCCATCGATGCCGAAGACGCACGACGCGGCCGCTAGCGAGAGCGAGGCTGCCACCAGGGCTGCTCTTTTTCCAGGGTAACGTCTCACGGGCACGGGGGCGGAAGGTACTTCCGTCGGTGAGGAATGACAACCGCTCCGTCGCGGGTCGCGTTCGTCGCTCGTTCCCGGCAACGAGTACCCCGAAGCCATCGAAACGCTGGGCTCTTGCTCGCCCCTTGAGATGTCCCTATTTGGGCGAGGACGTCGAGTTACCCCGCGATTCGAATGACTTGCCGCGCGATTCGAATGACTTGCCGCGCGATTCGAATGACTCGAGGCGCTAGCCCAGCAGGTCCAGAATCACGACGCCACGGTTGGGGTCGTCTTCTTCGATTTCGGCACCGAGCGGTCGAGCCGGAAGCGGGGCAACGGGAAGCTCCAGCCGCGGTTGGCTGTCACTTTCCCGGCGTTGCCGGTCGCGCTCCTCGCGTTGTCGAATGTGCTCAATGATGAATGGGGGCAGCATTTCCGCCTCCGAACGAGTCTACTCGCAATCTAGCAATCACACAGAAAGGGTCAAGAGATGGGCACATCGAAGTCGCCAAGATGCTACGAATGAAGGGATGACGCGCTGCGTCCTTCGACGTTGGTCCGCGCTCGCCGCGATGGTGTGGTTGCTGCTCCTTGCGGGTGCGGCCGAGGCCGCGTTTGAGTTGACCGACACGAGCTGGGAGGGATGCAGTCAGCTGCTCTCGATAGCCCGCGAATTGCTTGGAAGTGAGCGCGTCATTGTCGCAACCACCCTCGACTGGCAGACCCTCGACGCCAGCGATGCGGTGCTGGTCGTTCACCCGACCGGCCCGCTTGATCCAGATGAAGCGGCGGCTTTCATGAAGGTCGGTGGGCGCCTCGGCGTCATCGACGACTTCGGTGCGGCCGACCGGTTTTTGCAGCACTTCAAGCTCGAGCGACGCGCGTTGCCTGCTCATCCGTCGCAGTTTCTACGAGGCAACCGCGAGTTCGCGGTGGCGTTGCCGGCGTTCGCGTCGGCGGCTGAGCGGGGGCCGGGGGTTCACCCGACGCTGCAAGACGTGGCGGCGGTCGTGCTCAATCACGCGACGGGTTTCGATCATCCCGACTTGACGTCCGTCCTCGAGGTGCGCGGCAGTCGGGACGCGTCCGGCGCTATCCCCGAAGTCGTCGCAGTCGCCGTCGCTGGGCAAGTCGAAAAGGGAAGACTCTTCGCAGTCGGCGATCCATCCGCCTTCATGAATTCCATGCTGCGTTATCCTGGGAACCGAGCGTTTGCCTTGGGTTTGCTCCGGTACCTGAGCGATTTCGACGCCACTCCGCCGCGGCACGCCCGCTTGTTCGTCCTCGTCAACGAATTCGACGAGGCCAATTCGTTCGCCGGTGTGACGCCGCTTCACAAGGGTTTCGACCGCGCCCTGCGCGCCGCAGCAATGGGCATTCGGGGGCTCAAGAGTCAGGGTTTTCCCTGGTGGATGCACATGTTGGTCGCCGGAGCCTGTGGCATTGCCGTGCTCGCGTGGTCGTTTCGCGCGTTGCTCACGCTCTACGCCCCGCGCCTGCCGCGTTTCGCTCGCGGCGTAACCTATGCAGCCCAAGGTGGAATGGCAGGAAGGCTCGCGGTGCTGGCGGCTCCGGGGACCCCGCTCGAACTCGCCTTGCTCGAGCTGCGGGAGGCGCTCGTCGCGGCGTTGTCAGCAAAACTCGGCAAGTCTGAGACGACGCCGCTCGAGGAGCTTCTCGCGGGCATGCGCGCGGCGGGGTCGTACGACCTGGCGACCTTCGTTCGTGCAAAGCAGCTGGCTTCAGCGATTCGGGCCGCGGAGGACACCGTGCAAAAAGGCGCGCGCACCAAGCTTCGGAAGTCCCAGTTGCTCGACGCTTGTCGGCTTGTCGATGCGTTGTTGACCTTTTGAGGCCACGCTCCGGCAGTGCCGCCTTGCGGAAGCACGGCAAAAAATGTGTCACAATGTTTCACCAAGTGACGCTTTATGGCTTGCCAAAGGGTCACGCTGTGTTACATAGGTCCCATGAGCGAAGACGATGTGGACGAAGGCAAGCCCAGCAGCGCGCCACGCGAGGAGGCGCGCAAAGAACGAGTGATTCACACGCGCGTTCCCGCCGTGCTCGAGCAGGAGTTGAAGCGGCTCGCTGGCTCCTTACGAATTCCTGTATCGAACGTCGTACGAACGATTCTCGAAGACGCCGTGGCGACTCTGGATACGGTTGGCCAGCTGGCGGAGGGCGAGCTGCGGCAGGCTGCGGAGAAGCTCCGCCAGCGTCGCGGTGCCCTGCGTCGCGTCGTTCGACCGCTCGAGGGGATTGTCGGTTATCAGGCCCTCGCTCTCGCCCGGGATGAGTCCTGTGCGCTCTGTGGCCGCGAGCTTCACCCGGGTGAAAAAGCTTATCTAGGGGTTCGCGAGGTGCCGGAAGGCCCCCGTGTGATCCTTGGCAAAGAGTGTCTTCCGTTTTCAATGTCTGAGGAGAAAGATCAATGAATTATCGCAATGTTTCTTCAATCCCGAACCGTTTTGGCATCGATGTGGAGCGCTTCGCCGGGGAGTTCCTGGGCGTCGGCCGAATGTGGGCTGCACATGGGCTGAACGCCGGCTGCTCCGCGCTCGAAGCCAGCGCAAAGACCCTTGCCGTCACCGCGCGACTGCTCGGCGAGCTATCGAGCCGCGTCGGCGTTTCAGCCACCGCCGACGTGGCGGTTCGAAGCGCGTCGGGCACCCAAAGTGAGCCGACGGATGCGGCGGTTTCCGCGGAAAACTGAGCGCTTCACGCGCCATGGGTTGAATTGCGCCACCCTCGATTCGTTGGAATCGAGGGATAAATAAAAAATAAATAACAACCGGTGGCCGAGTCACTATCCGTCGAAATCGAGAATATTTTGACGCCTTCGCCAAAGAGGGGGCGTCGGAATACCCGTCCCATCGATGGACTCGGCGCACCGTCCCGAACTCGTCTCAAAGACCGGTTGCCTGCGGCTCGGAGGTTGGCGCATAAGCGTCACCATGCGGGTCGCAGGCAGCCTTGTTTTTGTCCTCGCCTGCGGGGCGCCAGCGAGCCCTCAAAGGTCGCTCGATACCGCTCGCGTTCCGAGTCCTGAGAGCGTCTTCGTTGCGGAGTCGCATCCGCCGCTCGCGCCTGCAAAGACTGCCCTCGCAGCTGCCACTTCGTCACCTACCGCATCTGCCACTTCGTCACCTGCCGTCGCAGCTGCCACTTCGTCACCTACCGCCGCAGCTGCCACTTCGTCACCTGCCGTCGCAGCTGCCACTTCGTCACCTGCCGTCGCAGCTGCCACTTCGTCACCACTCGGCAGCGCGCCGAGTTCAAGCCTATCGGCGGGCTCGCCGACGGTGGCCAGCTCGCAGGCCCCGATGGACCCGCCGACGGCGGCCCTTGTCGTGCCGAAGTTGAACGTCGTTCTCATCACGGTGGACGCGCTACGCGCGGATATGCCCTGGCAGGGTTACCCGCGCGATATCGCGCCTCACCTCACGGCTCTCGCCAACTCGAGCGTCACCTATTCCCGCGCCTACTCGGTGTCTTCGTATACCGCGATGAGCATCGCTGGCTTGCTCTCGGGTCGCTATCCGAGTGAGCTCGAGCGCAGCGGTTATTTTTTTAGTGCTTATCCCGAAGAAGTGACCTTTTTCCCCGAGCTTTTGCAAGCAGCAGGCGTTCGCACACTCGGTGCCCACGCGCATTTCTACTTCGACACGAAATCAGGTTTTCGGCAGGGTTTTGACGACTATCGGATCGTTCAGGGCATTTCCAGTGACCGCACCGCGGCCCGCGAGGTGACGAGTCCCCAGCACCTCGCGCTCGCACTCGACATGCTCGGCAACCAGGCGAACACGAACGGACAGTTTTTCTCGTGGTTCCACTTTCTCGATCCGCACGACATCTACTTCGCGCACGAAGGCATCAAGTTCGGCGCTAAGCCGCGCGATCGTTACGACGGCGAGGTCTTCTTTACCGACCAACATCTTGGCAAGCTCTTCGACTTCATCCGCAGTCAGCCATGGGGCGAGCGCACCGCGATCATCGTGACCGCCGACCATGGCGAAGCGTTCGGCGAGCACCGCATGGTGCGCCACGGCTTCGAGCTGTGGGACCCGCTGACGCATGTGCCACTCATCATCCAGCTTCCCGGTGTCGCGGCGAAACGTATCGACGTGCCTCGCAGCGATATCGACCTCGCGCCCACGATTCTCGAATTGATGGGCGTTCGCGCACCCTCGAACTTTCAGGGGACGAGCCTCGTCAGCGAGGTTCGCGGAACCCAGGCGCCCGAGCCGCGCGACGTCGTTCTCGATTTACCCCGTACCAGCGACAGTTTTCGCCGCCGGGCTCTCATTCACGATTCGTACAAGCTCATCGCGTACGACGACGACTTCCGTTTTGAGGGCTATGACCTCGCGACCGATCCAGACGAAAAAGTGGACCTGCGGAAATCGAACCCGGCCGTCTTCGAAAGCCTAAAGGCGCGCTACCTCGAACACATCAAGCGGATCCACGAGGTGTGCCCGAAGATGCGCGATCGGCTGAAGGGCAAGCGCCGCGAAAAGCCCTGCTGAGCCGTCGTTCCGGTTTTGCGAGGACCGCTCGTCGAGAGACTAACGAAAGCTCTGCGGTGCTTCGGCTGCCATGGCTGCAAAGGCCTCGACCGATAGCGTTTCTCCCCGGGCCGTGAGCGCGATCCCGGCGTGCTCGGCGTGCCTATCGAGGTCCTCCATCGACCAACCGTAAAGCCCTTTCCAGGCATTGCGGAGGGTCTTGCGCCGCTGGCCGAAAGCTCGCTTGACGACCTCTTGAAACGCCCGCGTCTCTTGCGCGCGCGGCGGCACGCTCGGCGTCAAAAGGACGACCGCCGAATCGACGTTGGGCGGAGGAAAGAAGCAACCCGCCGGAACCTTGAGAACGCGCTCAACGGTGAATGCGGCTTGTGCGAACACGCTCGACGCACCGTAATCATCGGCGCCCGGCAGTGCGGCCAAACGGTCGGCGACCTCGCGCTGCACCATGAAGACCGCCCGATCGATTCGGCTTGCTGCGTGCACGGAAAGCTCGATGAGCCGACCGGTGATTTGGTAGGGCAGGTTCCCAGCGATCACGTGGGGGCGCGGGCCTGAAGCCAGGAGCGCGAGCAAGTCGAGTTGAGCCGCGTCCGCTTCGAGAACCGTTACGTGTGGCGCCTCGCGGAAGAGGTCGCTCAGAACCGGTACGAGGTCACGATCGCGCTCGACTGCGATGACCTTGGCTGCCCGGTCAGAGAGTGGCGCGGTCAGTGCGCCGATGCCCGCTCCAAGCTCGACAACGGTGCCTCCGGCGGGAGTGGTGGCTAGCTCTGCGATGCGTTCGCAAATGCCAGCGTCCTGCAGAAAATTCTGCCCGAAAGATTTTTTCGGCGAGAGGCCGCGCTCGCGAAGCAACTTGGCACTCGACCAGCGTTC
>CANMZR010000318.1 GCA_947502375.1 Polyangiaceae bacterium | reverse complement strand
TTGAACTGCGAGTTCTCGCATGCGCAAGACGATTCCGCTGACCTCGCTTAGGCCACCTTCCGCCGTGCGCGTCATGTTGATCGCGTTGTTGGTGTTGCGTTCCGCGACGGTGAAGCTGCGGATGCGAGCCTTTAATGATTCACTGACACCGAGACCGGCGGCATCGTCTGCCGCGCTGTTGATGCGGAAACCGCTCGACAGACGCTGAAACGACTGGCTCAGCGCCATCTGTGAACGGGCAAGCGTTTTTTGTGCGTTGAGGGAAGCAACGTTTGTGTTGATTACAAGTGCCATGATGAACTCCTTCTTAGAGTTAACTCACCGTAGTGAGTGCCGTCGCGTCGTCATCATGACGACGGTGTGGGCAGACAAGTTCGGTTCCCGCCAAGGTCCGTGACTGTCTTGCGGTTCCCGCCAAGGTCCCGCAACCACATGCAACGGCTAACGCGGGCGGTTCTTGAATGGTCTGGGCTTTTTTTTCGCTCGTCCCCTGGTGGCGCCCTGTTCGCTGTCGAATCTCTGCTGCCGCTCACCCGGTGGGGGATTACGCTCCGTTGGGTGTCAGAAGTCGACAGGCGAGCGGTCTTCATCCTTGGGCTGGAGGCTTACCGAAACGGTGAGCATCACGAGGCGCACGAGCACTGGGAAGAAATCTGGCAGGACGAACCGGACGTCGAACGGGGGCGCTTGCTGCAGGCGCTCATCCAGGTTGCGAGTGCCGCGCACAAGGCGACGCATGATGTTGCCCCGCTTGGAGCGGTGAGGCTTCTTCAACAGGCCGAAGGGCGTCTGCGGTTGCTCCCCGAGCGATTCATGGCGGTCGATGTCGCACAGCTTCGCGTTCGATTGTCGGCGTTTGCGAAAGCGATTGAAGCTGCGCATGAGGCCTCGGGGCAGGTGCGTCTCGCCAAGTCAGCGGCGCCGGAGATAACGATTCTCGGCGAGGTCGGCCCCTGGGGTCACGTCGAGCTTGTCCCACTGGTTCCGGACGCGGCGCGCGCGGCTTGGTTCGAGGAAGGGTTGCTTGCGTACGCGCGTGCGCAGTTCTTCGATGCGCATGAGCTTTGGGAACAGCTCTGGCGCGACGAGTGCGACACGGAACACAAGCAGTTCCTGCAAGGGCTGATTCAAGTGGCGGCGGCGATGCATAAGGTGCAGGCCCAACACAAACCTGGCCCAGCCGGCAGTTTGCTCGCGCGGGCGTTGTTGCGTCTGCGTGTGCTGCCAGACGCCTTCGGTGACGTACAGATCGACCGGCTCGTTCGCGAAATAGGGGAGGCGCAAGCCGCGCTTTTGTTGCTGGTCGAGATTCAGGTGGAGGATTCTGTGCTGGCTCCCGAGCTCGTGCCGACCATCGTGCGAGCCTCCGTGCGCTGATTCAGCTGATTCAGCGAGTTCAATCGGCGAACCGCTTCGAGAGCCCCTCGATGCGGGCGAGAAATGCGCTTGACGAAATGTAGCCCTCGAGACGGTCGAGTGGCTGCCCATCGGGGTCCAAGAACAGGAGGGTCGGTAAGCCGCGAACGCGGAAGCGCGCCTGTTGTTCCCGGTTCGCCTGCGTCTCTTCTGTCACGTCGATCCGCAGGGCGACGAGTTGTGCGGCGAGGCGTTCTCTCACTCTGGGATCGGACAAGGTGTCGGCCTCGAGCAGCCGGCACGGGACGCACCAGTCGGCCGCAAAAAGCACCAACATCGGCCGCTGGGTTCGCTGTGCTTCGGCCTTCGTCGTTGCATAATCGTCGTGCCAGAGCGGGTCGGCGTGTGGCCTGACTTCGTCGGGGAGGTCGCCGGGCTCGGTGAAGGTGGTCGGCTCGCGGGCGCCTTCGCCGAAACGTGCCGCCGCCGCTTCGTTGGGCCCGGGCGCCGTTGCTTTAAGCTCGGGCATTCGCCATCGGGTCGTCTGTTCGCTCGCACAGCCGATATTCGACGCCGCACACCCGAGGGCGAGCGCCAGCCCAAGTCGACGACTCACGGGGAGGGCGTCGAGTCCATCGAAGCGATGGGTATGTCGACGTCCCCGATTGGGCGAGGGCGTCGAAATACCCATCGCTTCGACTGATATGGACTCGGGCACGTGTTGTTTACTTCCCCCTCGATTCGATTGAATCGAGGCACTAGGAAGGGGCTACGCAGGTGCCGTATTCCGTTTCCCCGTAGTAGGCGGGCGGATCGAAGCCTACGCACGCGTTTGTTTCACACGCCGGGTTTGACGCTCCGTGCGGGTCGCACCAGAGGGCGCACTCCGTCCTCGGCGGCTTCGTCGCGAGCACCACGCAGACGCGCCCTGGCGCGCAGTCCGTCGCTGCGCCGCAGGGAGCCCCCGCCGCCAGGCCCTTGCTCTTCGCGCAGTCGAACCCATTGCTTACGAACCCATCGCCTAGCCGCTCAACGCAAGTGACCTCGTTCCCGAAGTCGCACGGTGCCGCGCCTATCGGCTCGCAATGGGACGTGCAGTGTTTGATGTTCGCTGCAATTGCAGTTCCCGTTGCGCTTTCGGCTTCGATACAATTTCCCTGCAGCGTGGATGTTTTGTCGCCCTTTTTTATCTCGAATTGGCAGTCCGATGGGCTCTTGCACACGGGTTTGCAGGCGCCGTAGCGGGGATCGCAGAGCGCACCCTCGCGGCAATCGGCGTCCGTTCCGCAGGTTTGCCAAAACGTTTTCGGTCCGGCCTTGATGCAGCCGAGTCCACCTGTCTTGACGTCCACGAGGGCGCATTTTTTTCCTTCGCCGCAGGCACCGGCAACGCCGAAGGCGCAGGGCCCGTACGTGAACTCAGGGTAGTCGCAGCCAAAGCAGGCGAAGGGCGCGATGCTGAGCGTGAAAAAAAAGGTGGCACGCACGGGGATCCGTTTCCTTGCAGCAGAGACTATCGCTTTCGTGCGACCCTGGTCGTTCCATTTCACGTCGAGCCGTCGTCCCGACGCAGGCCGAGGAGCTTCGTGACGCTTGCTTCGTCGGGCGGAGTGAACTCGTAGCCATCGAATTCGTCGCTCCTTACCCACTCGAAGCTGTGCACGGCCCGTGGTTCAAGGGTGCCCGAGCGAATCGTGCAGTCGTAGGTGCAAAGCTCTACGGTGTAGTTTTCGTAGGCGTGGGACTCGCAACCGATGCACTCGCCGACGTCGACTCCAACCCCTAGACGGTGGATAAGTTCGCGCTCGAGCGCGCCCATATCGGTCTCGCCGTCCTCGACGCGGCCACCAGGAAATTCCCACAAAAGCGGCAACACCGCATTCGGTCTTCGTTGCGTGATGAGGTACTTTCCGTCTCTTCCAATGACCGCGGCGACGACGCGAATTCGGGGCAAGGATGCGGTGTTCATATGGCTGCGAGTCCGACACGAAAGAGCAACTTGCCCAGGAGCAATTGTTCGCCGGGGCCGACCTCTGTCTCGGCGATCAGTCGAACGAAGGTGCCATTGGAGCTTTCAAGATCGACGAGGACGATTTGGTCACCTTCGACGTTCAAACGGCAGTGTTTGCCTGAGACGTAAGGATCGTCCGGAAACAGGATTGCGCCCTCTTCGCGGCCGATTTGAAGACCACTTTTGGGGACGATGGCAGCATTCCCACTGGTTTCCCGACCGTGGACGAGGACGACTCGGCCCAGGATGTTTTCGCTCGACGCGCCGAGCCACGCGACGTTGTCGGCGTCGGGTGGTTTGGTCGCCAATGCCTCAAAGCGCAGCAGCTGCTGTCCCACGCGAAAACATTGGCCGGAGCTGAGCGGTGCCGACTCCTTGGGTTGAAGCCTTCGGTAGATTCCGTTGAGCGAGGCTTCATCGCGAACGAGGAGCCTATCGCCTCTCGGTGTGAAGCTGCCATGGCTGCGCGATAGGAAAACATCCGCGGTGAACGGTCCTCCCAGGTTGCGTCCGAATACGGAGGGGCCTTCGGGCAAAGGGTGAACACCGGTCATCGTCCCGTCGATGGCGAGCGCTGTCAGCTCCAAGCGACTCCGGGTCGGTGGCTTCGCGGTTCGGGTCCACGTCAAGGGTTCGGTGGAGGCCGCACTGGGGGCGAGGGCGAGAGGCGGTGACGTTCGTTTGGGCATCGCTCCGCCGCAGCCCATGCAGAAACGGAAGCTCGTGCCGTTTTCCTTGCCGCAGTTCGGACAGATCACCATCGCCAGTAGACAGTATGCGGCAACGACGGAACGAAGGCGAGTTCGGGTCGCTCAGCGCGCAAGTGTGGACAGTGCTTCGCGAACGAGCTCGCCGAGTGGCCGCTCGAACTGGACCATGGACCCAATGGCTCGCTCCGCTTCGCTTGGCTTCCACCCCATGCGGATGAGCGCGTTGAGGAGTTGGCTTTCGGCACCTGCACGGGCGGCTGGCGCTGGGGCGGCGCGAACGGTGCTCGTTTCGGCCGGGGCGAGGCCGAGGAGTTTGCCCTTCAGTTCGAGTGAGATGCGCTGGGCGGTCTTGAGCCCAATACCTGGAATTCGCTTCAAGGCGGTGACGTCTTCGCGCTCGACCGCCTCGGCTAGTTGACCGACATCAAGGGCTCCGAGGATGCTCAGTGCGAGTTTGGGTCCAACGTGCGAAACCGTGAGCAACACTCGGAATGCCACGCGGTCCGCTGCGCTGGCGAAGCCGTAGAGTTCGAGCGCGTCCTCGCGCACGTGAGTATGCACGTGCAGCGTGACGTTGCCCTCGACGCTGGTGGCTCGCCCCGAGGTTCCAAGGGGCGCTGTGAGTTCGTAGCCCACCCCACCGACATCGACGACGAGGGTCCCATCAGGCTCGCTGCCGATGAGGCGCCCAGTGAGCCTGCCAATCACTCGACCTCAGTTGTCCAGTGCGCCGTCTTGAATCCAACCGGCGACGGTATCGACGGCGGCCGGATCGAGGGCTGGGCTGCTCAACGGCATCCGCGTCCCGCAGCCCTTCGGCTCGCAGGTGCTCCCCACAGCCTCGCACTGAGCGAAGTCCGAATAGCTGATCTTCGCCAGGAGAAAGCTCAAGGTCGGCTTCCCTGCTTCGACCATCGAGAGGGACGATCGCTCTGCCGGCGCCGAGACGATCCCTGTGCGGACCGCCTTGATTTCTTCGGGGCTCATCTTCACGCCGTTGGGACTTCCGAGCGCAAGACCCTCCATTGGACTGCTCGACGCCGAGCCGTGGCACGAACTAAAGTTGCAGGAAGTCTGAAAGATCGGCATCACGTCCGTGGCGAAGGACATGCCCGTCTTTACGGCCGAAAAGTCTTTGCAGCCAGCTCCTGCTGAGCCGGAGCTCGTGCCGGTCGTGTCGGAGGTGCTGCCACAGCCAGCGAGCGTGCTGAGGGCTACGGTTGCGATCCAAAGAGTCTTCACTTCGTCACCATCTTGTCGAAAAACGTACTCTGCCCGTCCTACTTTCGCAACTCTGTGGGTGAAGATAGCGCTCGCGTTTTCAGGCTCCGGCCGCGGGTGCTTGGGCGCGTGCGGATCTTCGCCCCCCCGGAGTCGTCCGGCTTCTTTGCCCTGTACGCGGCGTCGCCGTAAGCTGCCCCCCGCCAGATGTTCCTCCCCTCCGCACGAGCTGCCCGGCAAGGGGCTTTCGCGCTTTGCGTGTCGCTCTTTGGATGCGCGCCGCGGGCGGAGGGTTGGCATCGCGAGTTCGGTGACCTCAAGCACGAAGTCGTCTCGGTTCGAGCCGAAAACGCAGCCTTGCGCGAGCGTGTCGAGGCCCTGGAAGAGCATGAAACAACGGCGTCGCACGGCGCTCCGGCGTCGTCCGCAGAGGGCTCTTCCGCGGTGGTGGACCGGCCTGACTTGAAGGTGGTCCGGCTCAGTCCGGAGACCTCACCGAGCGACGGATGGGTTGCGGTCGAGCCGAGCGATCCGAAGCGC
>CANMZR010000317.1 GCA_947502375.1 Polyangiaceae bacterium | reverse complement strand
GTTGGTCCAACCGTAGCCATGCCCGATGAACTGAACGAAAAGGTTCTGATTCCCGAGCTCGGTCACGGCACAACCCGTCGGAAAAAACCGACCGATACTCGGATCCGCATCCCCCATGCGTAAGGGAATGCTCATCCCCTTGGTCGTTTCGCAAATGCGACTCGTCGCGAACGAAAGAATCGCGCGGCGCAGCGAGCGATTTCCCGAGTTGTTGAGAACTCCCGGAAGGAGCGTCACGGCCCGCTGGCCGCACGATGCACCGAGCGAAGCCGCAGCAAAAGCCACGATGGGCAACATGCGCAGGAGTCGCGTCGTCAGCATGATGCTCTGACTCGTACTCCGATAGCGCCCGAGGCCGCAACTACAGTGGTAGCCTGCACGGGTATGCAAACCACGGTCCTCGGAGCAGGAGCATTCGGAACGGCGCTCGCAATTCAGCTCGCTCGGCAGGGACACCGCACGCGACTTTGGGCGCGTCGCGAAGACTGGGTCCTCGAGCTCGAGCGCACGCGCATGAATGCCCGTTACCTTGCAGGCGCCGCATTCCCCGAGACACTGCACGCTGAGAGCTCTCTTTCAGCCGCCCTCGCTGGAGCCGAGTTGGTCGTCCTGGCCATCCCGTCCCAGGGAACGCGCGAGGTCGTCACCGCGGCGAAGCACCTGCTCGATGGCCCCGTCATTTGTTGCGCGAGCAAGGGCATCGAAAAAGGCACGTTGATGCTGCTGAGCGAAGTGATGCTGGACGTCCTTGGCCCAGCCGCGACGCCACGGCTCACCTACCTTTCGGGTCCGAGCTTTGCCAAGGAGCTGGTCGAATTCGTCCCCACGGCGGTCACCGTGGCGGGTGTTGAGCCGAGGAGCACGGGCCTCGTACAGGGGGCTTTTTCAAGCCAGACCATGCGGGTTTATGCGACCGAGGACGTCATCGGCGTGGAAGTCGGCGGGGCGCTCAAGAACGTCGTCGCGATTGCGGCTGGCATCGTCGATGGGCTCGGGTTCGGGCTGAACTGCCGTGCGGCACTGATGACGCGGGGGCTCGCGGAGATCGGCCGACTCGCCATGAAAATGGGGGGTGACCCAATGACCTTGGCGGGGCTCGCGGGCGTGGGGGACCTGGTGCTCACGTGCACCGGAAACCTCTCGCGCAATCGCACGGTCGGGTTCGAGCTCGGCCTGGGCCGTACGCTCCCGGAGATTTTGAGCAGCCTCGGGCACGTGGCCGAGGGGGTCGAGACTACGAAAAGTGCGTATCAACTCAGCCAGAAGCTGGGTATCGAGCTGCCGATCACCGAAGAGGTTTATCGCGTCCTTTACGAAAACAAGCCCGCGCGACAAGCGGCTCTCGACCTGATGGGGCGGCCCTTGAAACACGAACAGGAGCGATAGTGGATGCGTTCGATGTCAACGTGCCCAGCGGCCCGTTCATCGAGTAGCCTTACGCAATGACGTTGTCCGGTGCTCATCGTGTCCTCGCCAGCGCGACGGGAAGCGCAATGGCGATCGTGTGCATGAGTTCTCTCGCGTTGGCGCAAGCGCCGGGCTACCCGCCACCACCGTTCGGCGGACCGCCTGCCTATCCTCCCGGCTACGTGCCGCCGCAACCCGGCTATCCAAATCCGGGTGTTCCTCCGGCCCCCGGAGCCTATCCGCAACCCAACGGCTACGGGGCGCCGACGGCCTACGGAGCACCGGGTGCCTACCCTGGCTACGGCACGCCAAACACGGCCCGTGCGACTTCGAATTCACTCGAGATCGGCTACTTGTACGGAACCGCCGCCGCATGGGGAGTCGGGACCGGAGTTTGGATCGATTCCGAGGCGAAGCTCTGTGAGCCAACGTGTGACCCCGGCCTCGTCCTCATCGCGCCACTCCTTCTTGGTGCAGCCGCACCGATCGGCGTATTTCTCACCGACCGCTTTGCGTACGCGCACGGCATGCCAGAAGGTCTTCCGTCCGCGATTGCGACAGGCATGTGGATCGGTGCCGGCGAAGGGCTCGGGATCGCGGGCTATCAGCAAGTCACTTCGGACAAGGTCAACGAATGGGGCTTTCGCGGTCTTGCGCGCGCGACCTTCATCGGCTCGACCGTGGGAGGCCTAGCGGGACTGGGCCTGCATTACGCCTTGAAGCCCATGCCAGAGACGAACACCTTGCTCATTTCCAGCAGCTTTTGGGGGACCTCGCTCGGTGCGTTCTTCGGCGGTGGCGCCTCGGCCAACGGCGGAGACTGGGGAAGCACCAACGACTCCGTCTGGCTCGGCGGCGAGCTCGGCTACAACCTCGGGCTCGCGGGAGCGGTCGCGGCTTCGGCTTTCTGGACGCCCAGTTGGCGGCAGCTCGGCTACATGTGGGGCGGCTTCGGCATCGGCACCGCGGCCTCGTTACCGATTTACATTTTCTATGCTGCAACCGACGGTCACGACCCGCGCCGGGGGCTCATTTTTCAAGGCGTCGCTGGTGCCGTGGGGCTCGGGCTCGGGGCGATCTTCGGCCAGTCACGTGGCGGCGTCGCTTCACGCGTGGACACCGAACGCGGGCTAGGAACGGTGGACCAACACCATCCGGTTGCATTCACGGGCGCGAGCCTGATGCCAGTTCCAAATGGCATGGGCGTTCAGGGATCCGGAGTCCTTTGGTGAGGAAGTGTTAAGCTCCGCGAGCCCATGCCGACGCTGAAGTACTTTCGCGACCAAGGAGCACCGCGCGCGTACAGCGTTCACAAGGCGGTAACCACTCTCGGAAAGGCCGCCGGCAACGACGTCGTCCTCGAAGGCGACGACATCGAGCCACATCACGCACAGATCGCCTTCGATGGTCGCGACTTCATCATCGAAGAGACGGCAAAATCGGCATTGCTCGCGATCAACGGAAAGAAAAAGAAACGGGCTCGGCTCGTCCACAGCGATCGACTTCAGCTCGGGGCGAACGAGCTCAGCTTTTCGATGTACGCGGAGGGTCTCAAGAAGTCCGTGGACTCCGAGGCCAACGAGACCCTTCAGACGAGCCTTGGCTCGAACGAGGTCGCCGGGATCCGAAAGCTCTTCGGATTCAGCGAAAAACTCCTCAAGATCCGAGACGTAGAACCCCTGCTCAGCACGATGCTCGATGACGTGATCGAGCTGACCCACGCACGGAATGGTTTCATCCTCCTTCTCGAATCCTTTCTCGAGGACACCGGTACCGAGGTCACTGAGCGGCGCTGGGTGATCCGGGCGGCCCGCAACGTCGACCGAACGATCGTGGCTGACGTGCAAGGCCGCATCTCGGACAGCATCGTCCAGAAGGTGCTTCAGTCAGGCCGCCCCGTCATCGTGTCCGATGCGCTGAGCGACACGATCTTCGGAAAGAGCAAAAGCGTGCTCTCGATGCAGCTCTCGAGCGTGATGTGTGCGCCCCTCGCCGCGCAAGGCGAAGTCATCGGCGTGCTCTACGTCGGCAACGACAAAGTGAAGGAGCTGTTCAAGCGAGCACAACTCGATGTTCTCAGCATCTTCGCTGCGCAAGCATCCCTGCTCCTGCAGAACGCGATGCTGCTCGCCGCACTGCGCCAGGATAAGGCGAAGCTCGAATCGGAGCTGCGTGACAAGCGATTCGGAGAAATCATCGGCAGTTGCGCTTCGATGCGTGAGGTCTTTCGAAAGCTAGAAAAGGTGGCTTCGACGGACATCAGCGTCCTCATCACGGGCGAGACCGGCACGGGTAAAGAGCTCATTGCAGCTGAAATCCATCGGCGCAGCGCGCGCACGGGTGGGCCTTTCGTGACGATCAACTGCGGCGCGATACCGGAGAACCTGATCGAGAGCGAGCTATTCGGGCACGTCAAGGGTGCGTTCACGGGAGCCGTCCAGGACCGGCCTGGAAAGTTCCACCTCGCCGACAAAGGCACGCTCTTTCTGGACGAGATTGGTGAGCTGCCACTGAACCTTCAGGTCAAACTTTTGCGCGCATTGCAAGAGCGCATCGTCATGCGCGTAGGCTCGAGCAAATTGGACAAGGTCGATATCCGCGTGGTGGCGGCGACGAACCGGGACCTCGAGCGCATGGTGAGCCAGGGAACTTTCCGCGAAGACCTTTACTACCGTCTGAACGTCGTCAACCTGTGGTTGCCACCGCTGCGCGAGCGCGGGGATGACGTCATCATCATCGCCAAGACACTCCTGTCGAAGTACGCCGAAGAGCTTCACAGCGAAGTGCGCGGCTTCAGCCCCGCGGCCATCGCAGCCATCAAGAAGTTCGCGTGGCCTGGTAACATCCGCCAGCTACAGAATCGGATCAAGAAGGCCCTCGTGCTCTGCGACAACCGGCTGCTAGGCCCGGATGATCTGGATTTCGGAAAGACAGCCGAGTTCTCGATCGTGCCCCTCGAGAAGGCGAAGGAAGAATTCCAGCGCAGTTACATCATGGAAGTTCTCGAACGCAACAACGGTAACCGAGCGCAGACCGCCCGCGATCTTGGCGTCGATCCACGCACGATCTTCCGATACCTCGAGCGCGAGCCCACCGCTGCGCCGGAGGGTTAAAACCAGGGGGTCGTGCGCCGAGTCCATCGAAGCGGCTAGTGCGCGACTCACACGATGCGCTTCGCGGCGGCCCCATGTTACCGGCCGAGATCGTCCGCGATCCGGTCGAGGACACCGTTGACGAACACACTCGATCCTTCCGCGCCGTAGCGCTTCGCGAGCTCCACGGCCTCGTCGATGACGACCGGTCGCGGAACCTCGCGGCACTCGCACAGCTCGAACACGCCTAGGCGAAGGATGTTGCGGTCCACGCGCGCCATCCGCTCAAGGCGCCAGTGCCGGCTCGCGCCTTTGATGAAGCCATCCACTTTGTCCCGGGTACCGGCGGTGCCACGAACGAGCTCGTCGGCGTACTCGCGACCCTCGACATCACCTGGCAACTCGCGCCAATATTCTTTGATAACCCGCTCGATTTCGTCACCGGATGGCGTTGCGCCATCGAGCGCATACAAGACCTGAAGTGCCGCTTCGCGTCCGCTCGTTCGTGCTCCCATGGCGTCAACCGAGCTCGCGCTGGAGCGATACCATTTCGATGGCAGCAAGAGCCGCCTCCGCCCCCTTGTTGCCCGCTTTTGTCCCCGCGCGCTCGACCGCTTGTTCGATCGTGTCGGTGGTGAGCACGCCAAAGGACACCGGCAAGCCACTCTCGAGGCTGAGGACCCCAAGGCCCTTGGTCACCTCGGAGACGATGCACTCGAAGTGAGAGGTGGCGCCGCGGATAAGTGCGCCGAGCGCGATCACCGCATCGGTCTTGCCACTCTTGACCACGTGCTTCACCGCGAGGGGAATTTCCCAGGCTCCCGGTACGCGCACGAGCGTGATGGACTCGCGCGAGGCCCCGTGGCGCACGAGCGCGTCGACGGCACCTTCGATGAGGCGAGCCACGATGAAATCGTTGAAGCGGCTCGCGACGATGGTGAAGCGCGCGCCGTTCGGGACGATCATCTTGCCTTCGACAACCTTGATAGCATCCGACATGTCACTCAACCTTTCTCATGGGGCTGGAGCGCAACATGCTCCACGATTTCAATTCCGTAGCCGGTAAGTCCTGCGATCTTGCGCTGGCTGCTCGTCATGAGACGCAACTTTTTCGCGCCCAGATCGGACAGCATTTGCGCACCAAGCCCAAACTTTCGAAGCGTCGAGCGCTGCCGCTCCGAGGACGAGCCCGCGCTCTCGGGCGCCGGCGGAACCGCTCCTCGCGGCTGCCTTGCCACTTGGTCAAGCTCCTCGGAAAGAGGGCGTTGAGACTCCAGGTAAAGGAGTGCGCCCCGCCCTTCTCGCTCGATGTGATCGATGGCGTCGCGGAGCGTCGAGCCACCGTCACTCGAGGTCGAAACGAAGA
>CANMZR010000316.1 GCA_947502375.1 Polyangiaceae bacterium | reverse complement strand
TCTTGGTTTGCGCTCTAAGCGAGCCTCGTGCCAGACCGTCATCGATGCGGTTCGTCCAATAAAAAACAGCCTTTATGAATTCTTTTGTTTTTTTGGTTAGGGCCACGGGGTGGCGGGCGACAGCTCGGCGCCGGCGGTCCGCCACCTGAACCCGCCGTCAGTCCCGCCGGTCAGCTCCTCTTGGGCCGTGGTAAGAAACACCATGAACCGAGTCTGCTCCGCTGGACTGTTGACCCTGTTCGCCGCGCTCACTTCCCTTTCAGGGTGCAGCGAGAGCATGGCCGAGTTGGCGCCCTTGTCGATCCCCGATGAGGCTGATTGCGATCCGCTCGTTCCCGAGCACTGCGCCATGCCGTTTCCTTCGAGTCGCTATCTTGAAAGGGACGAGTCCCGCGTCACGGGCTACACGTTGTCGTACGGAGCGACGACTCTCCCTGCGAACAAGCTCGGCGTGCACATCGATCCCAAGCCCTACCGTCGTCTCGATGGCTTCGGTGTGGGCCAGCCTGCGCTCGTCTATTTTCCGCGTCTCGACGCCTCCGCTATCCCCGATGAGACGCGCCTTGCGGAGACCCTCACCACGGCCTCCCCGCTCGGCCTCTTCGAGGTGAAGAAGGACGGCACATTCGAGCGCATTCCCTGTTTTGCAGAGCTTGACCTAAGTGATCCTGAGCCGGAGCATCGCGCGCTCATCGTGCGCCCTGCGGTGCTGCTGAAAGAGGCGACTCGCTACGTGGTCGCTCTTCGAGGGCTGAGCGATCTCGACGGGAAACTCATGGCTCCGAGCGATGCCTTCGTTGCGCTTCGAGACCACCGTAGCGAGGGAACACCCGTTGCGTCGCGCCAGGCTGGTTTTGACGAGCTCTTCACGGGGTTGGAAGCTGCGGGCATTCCAAGGGCGGAACTCACCCTTGCGTTCGATTGGGTGACGGCGTCGAGCGAAGCGATGCACGGACCGCTGCTGCACATGCGTGACGATGCGCTGGCCACGCTTGGAGATGCGCGGCCTTCGATCACGGTCCATACGGTGACCGAATTCAGCGTCGCGGAGAGTCCCGATATCGCGTTCGAGCTTGAAGGAACGTTCGCGGTGCCGAACTACATGAAGCCAGTGCAAGTAGGCAAACAGAAGGGGTACAATCTGGCCTTCGGCAAGACGGGGTTGCCCGAGCAAACGGGCACTCTGCTCGCTGGGTTTCTCATGCGCGTTCCGCGCAGCGCGTTGCCGGTGGCACCCGCGACGGTCGGCGAGCCGCACGGTGTGTTCATCCATGGCCACGGCCTCAATGGGAGCTACGACCAAGTGCGCGACGGCTGGATAAGCCGCCTCGCGAACCAGGAGAAGCTCATCGCGGTCGGGACCAACATGCTCGGCATGAGTTCCGAAGACGTCGACACAATTATCGCCATGTTGAGCGATTTGTCGGATTTTCCTGCGCTTTCCGACCGGTTGCACCAGGGCGCGCTGAATCACGTGTTTCTTTCGCGTGCGCTCAAGCGTGGCTTCGATGAGGTTCCAGAGTTGGCTTCGCGCGGCATAGCAATTGATGAAAGCCAAGTGTTTTACAACGGCATTTCCCAGGGCGGTATTTTTGGTGCAACCCACCTGGCGCTCAGCCTCGATATCCTGCGCGGGCAACTCGGGGTCCCCGGAAACAATTACTCCACCCTGCTCCAGCGCTCTTCGGACTTTGCTGCGTTTTTCGCCATTCTTCGCTCGGTTTACGCGCTCCCCCATGACCGCCAGGTGTTGCTCTCGGCCCTGCAAGGTCTTTGGGACTCCGTCGACTCCACGAGCCATTACCGGCACCTCAAGGTAGAACCGCATCCGAACACGCCGCCCCACGACGTGCTCCTCGCGTCAGCGAAAGGTGACCAGCAGGTGGCACTCCTCACCAATGAGATCGTCACCCGCTCGGGCGTGGGGGTCGAGCTCTTACCAGGCTACGGCAAAGACGTGGCACTCGTCACAGCGACCGCCTACCCCTTGAAAGGCTCGGGCCTCGTCAATTACGACTTTGGCAATTCGTGGCCAGCGCCGGGGAATCTCCCGCCTGTTGACGTTCTCGAGGACCCTCACGGCAGCCCTCGGAAGCTGGAGGCACACAACCATCAAATGGTTTACTTCTGGCGCACGGGAGATATCATTGACGTGTGTGGAGGGAACGGCTGCACCCCCGATTGAGCGCGCCGGCACAGGCCTCAGGGCAGCCGACCTCAAAACGCGTGACCGTCCCTTCGATTTGGCTATCGTGTCCAAGTTAACTGTCGTGTCCAAAATGAGAACCTCCTCGTCCTGTTTCGGTTGGGTCACCTCCCTCCCTTTTCTCACCTCTGTCGCACTCTTTGGCTGCGGAGGCTCGTCGTCCGAGGAGAGCCCCACGCCGAAGAACGAAGTCGGCAGGAAGCCGGGCATCGTCGAGGTGGTGCTCTTTACGCATATTGAAGACGGGACTCCTCAGGGTGCGCTCGGCAGCGCGCCGAGCCAGAAAGGCTACCTCGAGCTTCGCGCGAAGCTCATCGAGACAGCGACGCTCGCCAAGGCCCGTAAGCTTTCCTGGGTGCTGCAATCCGACTGGAAATACCTCGAGGCCGCGCTCGTATACGAAGACGCTGCACTCAAGGCGACGACGAATGGCAAGAACCTCTTCGTTCACTTGCGCGACGACCTCGGCGTGGCGCTCGATCCTCACTCGCACGAGAAGGGTGGCTACAATTACGCCGACGTCGCGTACTTGCTCGAAAAGCTAGGGGTTGGCGGTAGCACCGTCATCGGTGGTCACATCTGGGATCCGTCGCTACCCGAGTTCGCTGAATGGGACCGTTTTCGACAGCCTTTGGCGGGCCAGAAGTACCCGACCGCGCTCTGGTCAGGGGACATCTTGATAGGTGCCGGCACCCCGAACCACGTGAATGACCCGCGGGTCAGTGGAGCCTGGCACCCGGCGGATCGGAATCACTTTTTCGAGGACGAGCCGACCGGAAATGTTCGCGCCTTTGGTAAGTGGGAAAACGGTGTCACGGGCGTCGCGGAGCTGGTTGGACTCTACGCAAACGGGACCGTACCGACGACGACGCTGCTCACCGCGAGCTGGAATATCGGGCCCGGTGAGCTCACGGCGAAGGACGGGCCCGCTACCATCGATACGACGGTCTTCGCCCCGCTTGCGGCATTGCGTGACCAGGGTGTGGTTCACTCCACCGACTTCACGTCGCTTGTGAAGACTTGGCAGACCGAGTTCGGCGGTGTTGCTGGCATCTACATGCCTTGATGCGGCTGTTCGTCCACGGCGGGTGACTGAAAAACCGGTGCTCCGCGGCCAGTGCGCTGCGGCCGGTGCTCAGCCGAGCAATCGCTTCAACTCGCCCGAGGCGATGAGCTGGAGGAGATCGGTGTTCCCCCCGACGAGCGTGCCCTTCACGAACACCATCGGGAACGTCGGCCAGCCGGTCCACATCTTCAGCGCGGTACGCCGCCGCCACTCGCTGAAATACGACCCGTACTCCAGGTACGAGTACGCGACGCCGGCGACCTCAAGCGCCTTTTTGGCTTTCTTGACGACGGGGTTCTGCCGCATGCCGACGACCACCACGTCGTTCGAGGAGACCGCCAGGGAGACCTCTTCAACGATGGCAGCGTGATGGGTTGCGATCTTCTCACGGATCCCAGGATGCAGCTTTTCTGCTGTTAAAACAGGTCGATTCACAAAGCTTCCTTGTTTCTAAGGCCGACGGGCTTGGGCGAGGGTGGACCTTCTTCGCCCCGTCTTGGCGCGTCAAGCTGGCCTTTGTCAGAGGGGTCTTTCACGCTCCGAATCGTGCGTTCTCGGTGGCTGAACGCGCCGGGCGGCTTCCCCGTTTTACTCCAGCTTTTAGTCGCGCACGCCCTTTCTCGCTTGCTACGGGGCCCGCTCGGGTGGACGACGGACGAACGATTTGCAACGCCCGCCGGTCCGGTTCTTGTCGATGCCTTCCTCCACCTTGAGCCGTCGTTCCCTCCTCGGCGCAGCTGCGGCCGTGGTCGGCGCGGTCGCGGACGTGGACGCCGATGCCGCTGGCAAGCGCTGGGCGGCGTGGCCTCCGGCTGGCTTTGCGCGGCTCTCGATCCCCGGAAAAGTCGTCCGCGCCACCCGACCCGATTCGTTTCAAGCGAACGGTGCCTATCCGACCGCCGAGGCCGCCGAGGCCCTGCTCGTCGCGGCGCTGACGAACTTGACGGGGAAGGCGACCCTGCGCGAGGCGATGGCGACGTTGATCCACAAAGACGACGTGGTCGCCATCAAGCCGAATGGCATCGCGGGTCGTAAGACGATGAAAATGGCGTCGAACGTCGAGCTCATCGCGGCCGTCTGCCGGGCCGTCATCGACGTGGGTGTTCCCCCGGAAAAGATCACAATCTACGAACAATACCGGGACTTCTTGTTTGCCACGCGCTGCATCACCGATCGGGAGACGCTGGCTCCGGCCCCGGAGCTTCCCGTCGGAGTCCGCTTGGCAGTGCACCTGAATAAAGTCGCCGACATGTCCGAGCTCGCGGTCGGAGGGATCCTGACGAAGTTCGTGACCGCGTTCACGTCCGCTTCGGCCGTCATCAACATCGGGCAGATGAAAGATCACTCGATTTGCGGTTTCACCGGCGCGTTGAAGAACATCACGCACGGTAGCTGCATCAATCCGCACGCGTTTCACGCCCACACCGCGTCCCCTCAGATAGCGCACTTGTACTCGCAAGAGGTCGTCCGAAGTCGGCTTGCGTTGCATCTCATGGATGCCTTCCAGGTGATTTACGATGAAGGCCCTATCGACGTGAACCCGCGGCGCCGAGTCCCCCATGACTCGGTCTACGCTTCCACCGATCCGGTGGCGCTCGACGTCATCGGTTGGGAAGTGATCGAGTCGTTTCGCAAGGCCAATGGCTTACCCACGCTGAAACAAGCGGGCCGCGAGCCAACCTACCTTCGGGTCGCTGGCGAACTCGGACTCGGGATCTTCGACAGGGGTTCGATTGTGCTGCGAGAACTTCACGTTTAGCAGCCGTTAAAGCCAGGGTTGGGACCAAAGCGCGCCCGGAGCGAGCTTCTAACCTCGTCGCAGACGCCTCCGCCCTGAGGCCGTTTTTGGGGTCGGCTGGGCCCTTGGGGCGAGCGCCGGTTCCCTCGATGCAAATCTCAGACCGCGCGCATTTACGCGTGTTATCATCGGCCTATCGCTCGGTGTCCGGCGAGCGAGCAAAGACACGAGAGGAAGCATTCAATGGCGTTTGGAATGGAGATGAAGCAACAGACCAGGCTGTCCCAACAGCTTGTCATGACGCCTCAGCTCGTCCAGGCGATCCGGCTGTTGCAGCTGTCGCGGCTTGAGCTCGTCGACGAAGTCCGCAAGGAGCTCGACGGCAATCCGGTGCTCGCGGACGATCACGTGGAGCCGAAGGAACCCGACGATTCGCACCGCTCGGGCGACGCGCCGAATGACGCCGCTCTCGAGAGCAAAGCCGAGGCGGAGCGCGCCCGCGAGCCGGACCAGAATCAGGACATCGACTGGGCGAGTTACCTTGAGAATCAGCAGCTTCGGCAGCCGGTCGGCGCGTCCCGCTCGGGGTTCGAAGAGCTCCCGCCGATCGAGCAGAATCTGACCAAGCCGTCGAGCTTGCGAGAGCATCTGCTCTGGCAGCTTCAGATGGGTGATTTCGTGGACGACGAACGGCGGTTTGCCCTGCTGGTCATCGGTAATCTCGATGAGAAAGGCTACCTCGATCTGGAGGGCGGGGTCGGTCCGGACGGCGCGATGCTCGCGAACCTCACGGTGGAGCGTATGGCGGAGGAAGCCGGGCTCGACGTCGAGGACGCCGAAGACGTGTTGCAGCTGA
>CANMZR010000315.1 GCA_947502375.1 Polyangiaceae bacterium | reverse complement strand
GCAAATTTGTCGAGGTAGACGAGACCGGCCTCGACCGTGAGAATGGCGGCGCCGCGGTAGTCTTCGGTCACGTAGACGCGGTGACAGCGCTTGCGCTCGAAGTAGCCGGGGGTGAGGCGGCGTCCAAAACAGGACTCGAGCAACTGTTGAAGCTTCTCGCGATCGAGGTCCTCGAAGCTACCAAACGAGTTCACGCGTTCGCCCCGCGAGACGAGAGTCCCGGCCCCGCGGTGAGTGAAAAGCTCACGCGCAAGCTTGTCGGGAGCCGTGATCGAGACCGTCGTGTGGGGGAGTTTTTCGAGCAGCTCGTTGATGTGTGTCAACTTGCGACGCATGCCCCCACTCACCCACGGCTCCGACATCAGGCGCTCGTAATCTTCGGTGAGGTTGATGGCGCTGATGACTTGCTGCGCCTCGTTGAAGAGGCCACCCGTCGAGGTGAGAAAAATGATCTTGTGCGGCTCAAATCGCAGGGCGAGCGCACTTGCAGCTTCGTCGGAACTGATGCTGAGAAGCTGCCCATGACGGGTGGCTCCGAGGCAGGTCACGACCGGCAGCTTCCCGGCGCGGATCGCCGCGAGCACGGCGGTGTCGTCCACGCGGGTCACGCGCCCCCTGAGGCCGAAACGTGCCACATCGATGGGCTCGACCTCGAACACCTCAAAGACGATCGGGCGCGCATCACAGCCGTTTGCCGCGAGTGCGTCCACGAGCGCCAGGTTCTCGCGCTGCAAGACGCGTCGGACGATGTCGAGCGCGTCCGGCGAGATGCACCGTACGTCGTCGATCCGCGGCGTCGGGACACCGGCGTCGGAGAGCGCGCGGTCAACGTGAGCCGCGGCCCCATGAACGATGATCGGCGTGAGGCCCACCTGTTGAAGAAAGGCGATCGACGAACCCACGGTGTCGAGTTGCTGGTCGAGCGCGCTGCCCCCGACCTTGATGAGAGCGAATCGCTGAGAATCAACGCTGCAGTATTGGGTCAGGTACTGCTCGACCTCTTTCTTGCTTCCAAGGTTGGTCAACAGCTTCGCGAGGGTGTCCCGCGTGATGCTCATGGTCGCAGCATCCGACGCATGATGGCCTTTTGCACATGAAGGCGGTTTTCGGCCTCATCGATGGCGATGCAGGCGGGCGAATCCAAGACCGCGTCGGTCACTTTCACATTCCGACGCACGGGCAGGCAGTGCGAAAAGAAGGCGCCGTCGGTCTTTTTCATTTTTTCTTCGTCGACGATGAAGTGCGCTTGCCGATCGCGCATCGGCTTCTCCTCGGGCCACCGACCGAAGTACGGAATCGCGCCCCAGCTCTTCGCATACACCATGTGCGCGCCCTGGTACGCCGCATCGATGTCGTGACTGACGGTGAGTGTGCGGCCCGCGGCCTCTGCCGAAGCGCGCGCGGCCGCCATGTAGCGCGGATCGAGCAGATACTCCTCGTTCGGGCACAGCAGCGTCACATCCATCCCGAATTTTGCTGCGATGATGAGCGCCGAGTTCGCGACCGCCGTGTTCAGCGGTTTTGGGTGGTAGGTCCAGGTGAGCACGAACTTTTTACCGTCAACCTGGCCACCAAACTTTTCCTGTAATGCGAGCATCAGCGCCAGTTCCTGGCACGGGTGCGTAATCGTCTCGAGATTGATGACAGGCACGGTGGCATGTTGCGCCACCGCGCTTAGGACGTGATCTTGGCGATCCTTCGACCAGTCGACAAACTTTGGAAATGCGCGCACACCGATGAGGTCACAGTAGCGCGAGAGAACACGAGCGACCTCGCAGATGTGCTCCTCCTCCTCGCCGTCCATCACGACGCCGGGCTCGAAGGCGATAGGCCACGCACCCTTTCCGGGCTCGAGCACCACCGCCGCACCGCCAAGCTGGCGTGCACCGATTTCAAAAGAGGTCCTCGTGCGCAACGAAGGGTTGAAAAACAAGAGCCCAATCGTCTTGCCTTCGAGCTCGTTGCCTCGCAGTCCAGCCTTCAACGCGCGAGCGTCGTCGAGCATCGCCTGAAGGTCTTCCCGGGACCAATCCATGGTGGTCAGAAAATGTCGCATGGCGGGCGGATCTAACCTTTTTTGGGCGGGCGGCAAGAGCAGAATCAGCAGAATCAACCGAGTTCTTGCGTTATCGGTTAGCCTCCCGAAATGGCCGATGTGCTGGGCGACCTCGATGCGACAGCGCTTGCGGACTTGGTGCGCCGCAAAGAAGTCACTTCGCGGGAACTGGTCGATGCGGCGATAGCCAGGATCGAGGCGCAGAACCCAAGCCTCAACGCGGTCGTGACTCCGATGTTCGAGGCGGCTCGAAGGCGGGCCGACGGGCCACTTGAAGACGGCCCGTTTCGCGGCGTCCCCTTCCTCATCAAAGACCTCGGCCCAGCCTACGCGGGTGTCCGGTTCACTGGCGGCTCTGCTTTTCTTGGGGAATTTGTACCGAACTGGAATGGTGAGCTCGTCGAACGCTTCGAGCGAGCAGGCCTCATCGTGCTGGGTAAAACGAACACCCCTGAGTTTGGAATCGTCCCGACCACCGAGTCCCGCCGGCTCGGACCGTGCAAAAACCCCTGGGACCTCAGCCGCTCTGCGGGCGGGTCGAGCGGCGGGAGTGCGGCGGCGGTCGCGGCGGGGTTTGTTCCGATGGCGCACGCGAACGACGGTGGCGGATCGATTCGTATTCCGGCCTCTTGCTGCGGCTTATTCGGACTGAAGCCAACGCGCGCCCGGACCCCCGTTGGACCCAAACTAGGCGACGTGATGAGCGGCCTTGTCTGCGAGCACGCCGTGACTCGGAGCGTCCGGGACAGTGCCGCCCTGCTCGACGCCATCGATGGGCCGGACCGCGGTGCACCGTACGTGGCACCCCGAAAAAAACGCAATTTCCGCGAAGAAGTCGGCGCTCCACCTGGCAAACTGCGCATCGCGATGACGCTTGAAAGCCCGCTTGGCACACCGGTTTCGCCCGAGTGCGTTCGCGCGACCGAAGACGCGGCTCGGTTGTGTGCGGAGCTCGGGCACGAGGTGACGCTGGCGGGACCGAAGTTGAACGGCTTCATGCTGATGCAAACCTTCATGGCGGTCTGGACGAGCGGAGTCGCGATGACCATCGAGGCCTACACGATGCTGCTCGGTCGAGCGCCAAAAGACGGCGAGCTGGAGCCGCTCACTCTGCACTACGCCAACCTCGGACGGATGGTGCCAGCAGCCCAATATTTGCTGGCAATTGCGTACCTTCAGCAAATAACGCGCACGGTGGCTGCGTTCATGAATGACTACGACGTTCTGCTCACCCCGACGCTCGCGGACGTGCCCCGACCGCTCGGCGAGCTCGGTCCAGACGCCCCGCCCGAGTCGGCGAGCCTGCTGGCTGCCGCATACGTACCCTTTACGCCCCTGGCCAATATCACCGGGCAGCCGGCGATGAGTGTGCCGCTCTACTGGACCGAGGAGGGCCTGCCCGTTGGGGCCCAATTCATTGCGCGCGCTGGCGAGGAGGCCACGTTATTCCAGCTCGCGGCCCAGCTCGAAGCGGCTCGGCCGTGGACTCAGCGTCGCCCCGCCCTTCACGGATGAACGAAAGCGCGACCGGGAGACTCGCCGGGTGGTGCGTGACGGCGCTATAGTTAGCGCAGCCATGAATGAAGAGTCGAGCCGCTTGATCGAGACGATTCGCAACAGCGTCATCGGAGACGATCAGGTCCTCGAGGGACCGTACGGACCGCGGCGCGTCACTTACGCGGACTACACCGCCTCGGGACGCTCGCTCACGTTCATCGAAGACTTCATGCGCGACGAAGTGATGCCGCTTTACGCAAACACGCACAGCGAGCAATCCGGCACGGGCATGCAGACGACGCGCTTTCGCGAGGACGCGCGCCGCATCGTGAAAGAGTCCGTCGGGGGCAACGACTCGGACGTCGTTATCTTTTGCGGCTCGGGTGCCACGGGCGCCATCAATCGCATCGTCGACGTGATGAACCTGCGGCTCCCTAGAAACCTCGATGCGCGCTACAAGCTGTCCGCGCTTATTCCCGCAGCGGAACGTCCGGTCGTCTTTATCGGACCGTACGAGCATCACTCGAATGAGCTGCCATGGCGCGAGTCGATCTGCGACGTCGTCACCATCAGCGAAGGGCCGGACGGCACCATCGATCTCGGTCAGCTTGAAGAAGAGCTCAACCGCTACGCTGCGCGCACGCTCAAGATCGGCAGCTTCTCGGCCGCCTCGAACGTCACGGGCATCGGCACCAACACCCGCGCCGTCTCAGCACTCTTGCACCGACACGGCGCACTTGCGTTCTGGGATTTCGCAGCGGCCGGTCCTTACGTAAAAATCGAGATGAACATGGCCGACGAGCGCGAGGACGGCCAGCTCATCTACAAAGACGCCGTGTTCCTTTCACCCCACAAATTCATCGGAGGACCCGGCACGCCTGGCATTCTTGTCGCAAAAAAGCGTCTTTTCGACAACGCGGTTCCCACCGTCCCGGGAGGCGGAACCGTTGCCTACGTGAACCCGAAGGAGCATCGCTACCTCGACGACATTGAACACCGTGAGGAAGGCGGGACCCCCGCCATTCTCGAGTCCATTCGCGCCGGCCTCGTGTTTCAATTAAAGGAACAAGTCGGCACCGAGGCCATCCGCGAGCGCGAGCACCACTTCATTGACCGGGCGATAGCGAGCTGGGAAAAGAACCCGCGGATCCAGATCCTCGGCAACCGGAACGCCTGGCGGCTGTCGATTGTCTCGTTCGTTGTGAAACATGGCAACCGCTACCTGCACCACAACTACGTCGCGGCGCTGCTCAATGATTTACTGGGGATCCAGGCGCGAGCCGGCTGTTCGTGCGCTGGTCCGTACGGTCACCGCTTGCTCGGCATCGATCTCGAAACGTCCCGAGAATTCGAGCGTGAAATCGTGCGGGGATGCGAGGGCATCAAGCCTGGCTGGGTCCGCGTGAACTTCAACTACTTCATCTCGGAAGCGGTGTTTGAATACCTCATCGAGGCTGTGCATCTCGTTGCCGACAAGGGCTTTCGCTTGCTTCCCGATTATGCGTTTGATGCGACGACGGGGGTCTGGAAGCACCGAAAAAGTCGCGCGAAACCTGCGATGCGCCTCTCCGATCTGCGCTACTCCTGCGGCAAGCTCGAGTACCGCTCCAAGCACTCGCGCGAGCCGGAGTGGATTCTCTCTCAGTACCTGGACGAGGCACGCGTCCTGCTCGAGGCCGGTTCCGCGAACGACGCGGACCTCCGCGAGCCTGCGGGCTCGGGCGACTTTGAGATGCTGCGCTGGTTCCCGATGCCCGCCGAGATCCTCGCAGAGTTGGGGGGTGCTGCCGACAAAAGCACGCACTCGCAGCCGCTCCACCTGCGCGCCTGACCGTTCCAGTTGGGGGACTTCGATGTCCCGCGAAGGACCACCCGGGATCCTCCCCAGCTTTACGTACTGGTTTTTTGCTAGACCCTCGATTCGTCAGAATCGAGGGCCAAATAACAACCGGTAGCCGAGTCACTATCCGTCGAAATCGAGGGTATTTCGATTCCCTCACCGCCTCGCTCCTTTCACCAAAGAGCGGGCGTCGAAAGACCCGTCGCTTCGATGGACTCGGCGCACCGCCCTCGATTCGTCAGAATCGAGGGCCAAATAACAACCGGTAGCCGAGTCACTATCCGTCGAAATCGAGGGTCTTTCGACGCCCTCACCAAAGGGGGGCGTCGAAAGACCCGTCGCTTCGATGGACTCGGCGCAGTACCATCCGGAGTGATGAAAGCCTCCGCGTCCTACACCGCCATAGCGATTCTGGCCCTTGCCTGTACGAACGCGCCACCGGCGGCAGCTCCTTCGACGGGGTCGATTTCTGCCCTTCGAGCCCTCTCCTCGGGCA
>CANMZR010000314.1 GCA_947502375.1 Polyangiaceae bacterium | reverse complement strand
GATCGCCGACGAAGACGCCCTCCCCTGGCCAGCGCACGCTCTTCCAGTAGGCCTCGAGTACCGTCTCGCCTCGAAAATAGTGGGGCAACATGACCTTCGGGCTCGGAAACTTGGTGGGGTAGTTGCACGGCTCGAAGGCCGTGCCGTAGCTCGCGGTGGCGCCCGCTTCGAGCCACTTCGCGATGCTCATTTGCCCGCTCGTCGGAACCTGACCACCGAACGACGTCAGGTGATCGGTGAGCTTCCCCCCGTTTAGCGGACACCCCGGATAGCATGAAGATGCGAGAGGAGTGTTCCATGAAGAAGCAGAATATTGGTCGTCGAGCGCGACGGTCGTTCGCACCGACGAGAAGAAACGTAGTCCGCATCAGCGGAGGTTACATCAAGGCGCGAGTGGAGCCCGTCGGTCATTCAAGCCTGCAAGCCGACCCCGCCGGTGGCGTCGGTAGCGTCGGCAGGGAAAGCCGTAGACCAACGTCGTAAGGATGCAGGCCCCCCCGCACTGGGGCCGTGACAACATTTTAATGGCGCGCTAGCGTTCGCTTCTCGTGCCGCTCGTCTCCACCATCGTCGATCTCTGCCGCGGTCATGACGGTTGCTCGCCGCGCCCTTTCTCAACGGCGAGCGACAACGTCCACGTCGAAGGGTTCCGCGTGACGCGAGAGGCCGATGCGCTGCAGAACCATGGCTGCTCGGAGCACGCGTCGCACGACGCGGAGGTCACGCGCGGGTACCCGAGCGTGTGTGTGAATGGATCGCCTATCGCGTACGTCGGCGCCGACGTATCGTGTCCGTCCGGCGTTATCGATACGGGCCGGCCGAGCGTGATGGTCGGCGAAGGTGCTCGAATCGCGTGGACCGGGTGAAGGGAGCGATGGTGCAGTCCTCCGAAGTCCTGCCTCACCCTGCTGCGTGCGCCGCGTTCTACGAGCTGCTCCCTGGCGGACGCGTCCGATTCACCTGCTTCGCGAAGGTGACCTACGAGCTTAAGCCAAGCGCGTCGACTTACGCGGCCTACCAGGAGCCGCTGTACGCAACCGAACAGCGCTGGGAGCTGCGTTACCGGAACCGCATCGACCGCGCCGCCGACATCCGCCCTGCACGTCCGCGCATCGACGTGGTGCTCCTCGCGCCGCCCTCGGGATTCCCCGGGGCACCTGTGCGCTTTGCGCTCGGTGCCGTCGACTGCGCGCAACCTCGGCCCAGCTCGGACGAGCCAAACGGGGGAGCTGGCCCGTTCGGACCGAAGTCCGTGCGCAACAACTCGCTTGAGACCGTCGCGCCCATCGGTCAACAGCTCGACGCGTTCAGCGCGAACGAACCGCTTTCCCTTGAAAACGTGCTTAAGAGCGCGGCTCGGCTGACGACAAAGCTCCCATCGCCGGGGCTTACCGGGCTCGTATCCTCCGTCGATAAGGCGACGTTCCCCATCGTACTACGACCGAGCCTGGTCACGCTCGACGCCGAACGCGAGACGTCGACCATCACCTACCGCGGCGAGCTTGAGTCCGACACCTGGCCGAGTACCGTCCGCGTCGCGATTGCCAACCGTGACGGGGCCTCGCTCGCCGTCGAGCTGCGACCGCTCCAGGGGTGGGGCGAGCTCGACAACCCCTCGGGGCCCGATAGCTTGATGGTTTTGGGAAGCCCCAACGCGCCCGAGGCTCGCTCGAACGACGAGGTCACCTCCTTCCTTTACTACGATGCGGTTCTTCCAACGCCCCCGGCGGTACCGTTCGGCGGCTCCGCGCCGCTCGCGCCCAGCTCCGAAGACGCGCCGAAACGCTCGCCTTTCGTCGATCTCGCCTCACTACGCGCGGAGCTCGACCGCAGCATTCAAAGCGCCGCGCATCGGACCGAGATGTCCCGCGAAACTCGCGGAATAGAGCTCCCCTCGCTCGCCGACCGGCCCACCGCCATGGCGGGACGCCCGGTCGCACCCGGTGACGGCCATGGCGTCTCCAAGCGTTCTCTCTCTGCTTTGCTGCGGCAGCCTATTGGTCCCAGCGCAGTCGTCGCCGATGTCCCCGAGCCTATGGGCCAAGACGACGACGCCCCGCCCAGCGGCGAACTCGACGTCCCGTTGCGGCGGCTGCCGCTCGAGTTTCTTTGGCTCGACTCGGCCTCACACCCGCGCCTTCGCAAGCACGATGAGTGGAAGAGCGTTCTGCCTCCACCCCCGGCGCGCCCGGCGCCGAAGCGCGGCGAGCCTCCTCCTCCGCCTCCCAGCGGCGCCGAGCTCGAGGCCATCGAGCGTGCGGACGCGATGGCGCTTCTGAGTCAGCCCGAAGAGCGACCACTGTTACTCGACGCGGAGTCGACGCGGACGGCATCCGACGGCAGCGGCGCGCTGCTGCAGTTGGTTACGGGAACGCTCGCCCTTCCGTTCGACGAGTTCGAGTTGTTGAAAGTGACGATTGCCGTCGCACGACCACTCGCCGCGAGCGACAAGGCGCTGCGCGACCGGCTCGACGTCACCTCGGTCCTCCTCGAGAACCCGCTGGCCGTAACGCCCGAGACCGCGCTGATCGCCGTTAAACAAGTCCGCGACGCCTGGCGAGCCGCGAACCGCACGCTCCCGCCGGAATTTCTCGTGACGCAGGCGGAGCGGGTGCTCCTCACCGAGCGAAAATATCAACGACGAAAGCTGCTCGGCAACGACATGCTCCGCGCCTGGTTCACGAGCCGGGAGCTCGCGAACGGACTCCCGGCTTACCTACCCGCGCAGCTCGACAAGCGACTGCCGCTTTTTCCGGAGTTGCCCGTCCGCGCCATCGTCGAGTTGCTCCCAAAGCAAGACACCTACGAAGCCCGTCCCCTCGCGCTGCGCATCGTCGCGCTAAGCCGCGTGCTCGAAGATGCCCCTTCGGGCGCCTCGTCGCCCAACGCCGAAATCTCCGCCGCCAGAGCCATACCATGAGCCTCAATCTCAACGACGCCCCCCTGACGCGCATCGCCCTGGCCACTTCGGATCACCTCCTCGAAGTGCGCCGGTTCGACATCGAGGAGTCGATGAATGGCCTCTTCCGGGTCGCGCTGCGAGCGATAAGCCCGCGCCCCGATATCAACCTTTCACCGATCGTCGGCGGCCGGGGGGAGTTCGCGTTCGTCGCATCATGCGAGCGGCGCTTCCGCGGAATCGTCGCCGACATGACGTTCGTCCGCGTATCCGACGATGCGCAAGGCCTCGCAAGCTACGACCTCGTCATCGTCCCCACGCTCTGGCGACTTACGCAGCGACGCGGCAATCGGCTCTTTCAGCACGTCGCAATCCCCGACATCGTGACGTCCCTTCTCGAAGAGTGGAACGTTACGCACGAGTGGGAGATCGACCGCGCTGCTTATCCGAAGCTCGAGCTTCGCACCCAGTACGACGAGACCGACTTCGCGTTCTTGTCGCGCCTACTCGAAGAAGCCGGCATCTCGTTCTGGCTGCGTGATTCCGGCGACGAAGACGCCACGCTCATCCTTGGCGACGCGCCGCACGCAAACGCTGCAAGACAGGGTGCTCCCATCGCATTCATCGACGAGGTTGCCCAAGCCTTCGCGGGCCGCACCGAATTCGTGACGAACGTGAACCTTCGGGAGACCTCGCGACCTGGCCGCATCACGTTGAGAGACCATGATCCGTCGCGACCCCGAGCGCCGCTGTTCGCAAGCACCGAATCCGAGCGCGAGGCCGAGCGCGCGCACGAGCAGTTCCTGTTCGTGCCCGGCATCGGCCTGAACGAGTCCCTCGCGAGCGCCGGAAGCACGAGTACGCCCGTCGCCGACGATCGAGGGGTGGCGCGTCACACCGAGGAACGTGTGAAAGACGAAAGTCGGCGGATCCTCGCCGCGCTGCACGCCGACCGCCGGCAGCTCTCGTTCGAGTCGAGCGTGAACGATTTGTCGCCCGGTATCGTCTTCGCCATCGCCGGGCATCCACGAGACGACATCTCGGGCGAACCAGGCTTCCTCGTGGTAGCCGCCCACTTTCAGGGAGAAGTCGCGAAGGCGTCCGAATGGCGCTTCTCGGCGAACGCTGTCAGCACGCGTGAGCCCTACATCCCGCCCCGCAGAACCCAGAAGCCACGAATGTTCGGGCTTCAGACGGCGGTCGTCGTCGGAGAAAGCCCGTCGGACGCTGTCCACACAAAGCGGGCGGGGGATGTCGGGTCGCTCTCCGCCACCGCGCTCGATGAAGCGCGTACCGCCGCTCGGCTCGTCGACGAAGACATTTATGTCGATGAATATGGCCGCGTCCGAGTTCAGTTCCCGTGGGACCGCGAACACGCCTTCGGCCCAGAGAGCTCAGTCTGGATGCGTGTTAGTCAAGGATGGGCGGGCGTCGGCTATGGGATGTTCGCCATCCCTCGAGTCGGTCACGAAGTGCTGGTCGCGTTCCTCGATGGCAATCCGGACAGCCCGCTGATCGTCGGCCGCGTGCATAACGTGCGAGAGCCCGTCCCATTCGCCCTGCCTGAGAACAAGACCGTCAGTACATGGAAGAGCGCAAGTTCTCCCGGCGGCGAAGGGTTCAACGAACTGCGTTTCGACGACGCGGCTGGGCGTGAGCACGTCTACCTGCAGGCACAGCGCGACATGGATCGCCTGGTGAAGCACGACTCGAAGGAGGCCATCGGCGGAAGCGCCGCGCGCTTTACTCAAGGCGTCGAAGCGAGCGCAGTGGGCGCAGTGCGCACACACTTCACCAACCTCGACGACGTCGAGGTGACGGGTCTCAATCGAACCACTTTCGTCGGCCTCAATCGCGCCGCGAGCGTCGGCTCCGAAGACAGCGTGACCGTCGGGAGCCGATGGTCGGTAACGATCGCCCGTGGACTGACGCGTCGGCTCGTCACCGAAATCGAGACGGCGGCGCAGACCCTCGGCGCAACCCTTCGCGGAGTCGCTACGGTGGCGATGGGAGGCATTCAGCGCGACCCGCTGGTCCCGGCCTCTTCCGCGCCCCTTGCCTCGTTCGGAACCGCTGCCTTCGCTCGCCTACGCAATCTTGGGGATGCGCTTCATGGCTTCAAGCTCGACCCCGGCCCTCCGCCAACCTCCATCGAGATCGTGGATCGCCGCATCACCTTCACGACAGGCGAAGCGTCGATCGTGCTCGACGGGCCCAACGTGACGATCAGCGCGCAGGGGGTGATAGCCGTGCATGCGCACGACAACATCTCCTTGCTTGGTGAACGCGAAGTCGCCGTCGGCGCGCGTGGCAAAGCCGCCATCGTCTCGGCAACCGACGAGATCGTTCTGCAAGCCGCGAAGAATCTCCACTTGAACCCCTATGGTGGTGGTGGCCTCTCACCCATTCAGACCCCGCGCGGCGAGGTCGGCGGTGAAGCCATGAGCTACGACCTGTGCGACGACTGCGGAGCGCCACGCACGAGTGGAACCGAGCATATTTGCGCGACTGACGAACCTCGATCGCCGAGCACCGGTGGAAGCACGTCGCCTTCCGCGACCGCGACCGCGGCAGCGGAATTCGACGACGACGCCACGCGACTGTCGAAGGACGATCGCGCTTACCTCGACGCGCTCGGAAAGGCGAAACGTGTCTCGACGTCCATCTAGTTGGAAAGCCTCAGCGAAGGAGCTCGGCGCGTGACCTTTCGTATGCGACTGTACGGTGGAAGCCCCTACCGAGTCCTTCGCGCGAGCGAAGAACTCGTCTCCGGTCGCCGGGCTCACGTGCCCGCTGCTCCGCCGTCCACAGAGCCGATTCTCGGCTCGATCGACATCTCGACGGTCGAAGATCCATCACGCATGTTCCGCTGTCAGGTGGCCCTCGCCTCCGAGCCCGCGAGACACGAAGACGAGAGCGGGTCGTCCTACGAGCACCTCGGCCGACTCGCATTCGAACAAGCGCCCGAGCCGAACGAATCACGTGGCCCGGGAGTCGTCCTCTTCACG
>CANMZR010000313.1 GCA_947502375.1 Polyangiaceae bacterium | reverse complement strand
CGCGCTCAAAAACGCGCGCCTTACGCTTTGATGACGTTCAGCGGCGTGTTGGAATAGCCCGCGCCCGCACCGACTTCAGTGGCTCCTTCGTCGAAGCACTGCAACACCGACAACAAGATGTCACTCGTGTTTTTGGCCTGATTGCGGTCGTTCGACGAGCGATAGTGCAGATTCGACTTGAGGCGACCGCCGCCGCCGCCCGCCACGAGGAACGGCATGTCAAAGTTGGAGTGCGTGATGCCTTGGGCGGCATCGCTCACGACGGTGATGGCGCTTCGCTCGAGCAGGTTGGAGTCGCCTTCAGGCGTCGCGCGGAGCCGCTCAAGAAGGTATCCGAGGCATTTCATATTGAACACCACGGCCGCATGAATGAGGGCTTGTCCACCCGGCTCGTGACTGAGTCCGTGTTCCTCGGTCGTCGCGCCAGTCATCCAGTAAACGGTGCCGCCAACCGAGCCGCTCTGCTGCCACGTCGCCACCCGCGTGGAGTCGCAGCTGAAAGCCACGGCCACCAGGTCGGCCATCACGTGCGCGACCTCTTCGAGCGGCTCCTTACCGTCCACGTCGTCGTTCGTCTGCGTCGGCGCTGGGGGCGCGGTGCAGATGGGAGGCAGGGCGGCTACCTGCTGGCGAAGTTGCGCGACGCTCGCGATGTGCGCATCCAGGCGAAGCTGGTCGGCCTTGCCAACCCGTAGCTTCAAGCGCTTCGCGTCGTTCGCGATGGCATCGAGCATGTCCGACCGAAGCTTGCCGGATGGATCGGTAGGCGGCACGAAGTTGCTGAACAATTGGTCGTAGACCGTTTGCGGGCTGAGCACGCTGGCGATGGGCTCATCCGGACCCTTGTGGGAGATGTGCCACAGCGACGGTCCCTCGCCCTGGGTGAGCCGCTTGGAGACGCCGACGTGGAGCGAAGGCATGTAGGTGTTTACACCTTGGGCTTGCAGGCGATTGACGATCACCTGGTCGAGGGTCGGTCCGCCAAACTTCGATGAATAGCTGCCTTCTGCGGCGTCGAGGGCGATGAACGGAGTGCCCGATAAACAGCCCGCGGAACCGTCATGATGCCCGCGACGGCCGGCTGAGCCTGCACGATTGTAAAAGCCGCTCAACACCGACAAGCGGTCTTTGACGAGCAGGAGCGGCTGAAGCTCTGCGCTGAGCTGCCAGGCGTCGCCTTCGGTGAGGCCGGTCTTGAACCGCGGGTTGTCACCGTCCGGGTTGTTGCCCGCGAGCGCCGCCGAAGGGACCCATTGATCGAGACGAACACCATTGCCCCAGAACCAGCTCATGAAGCGAACGGGTAAGGGGCCCCCGCCAGCCAGCGCAGTGCCGTGGGAATTCAGCATCGCTTCAAGGACCGGGAGCCCGAGCGCCGCTATCCCCGCTCCGAAAGCTCCGCGGAGCACCGTTCTACGATTCATTATAAATCGGCTCATTTTTCGACTCCCACGTAACGAAACGCAGCACTTCCGACGAGGTGGATGAGAAAGCCCCTCAAGCGGCGTCCTCCGTTCGTGAACTCGCCGCTGAGCTCCTCGATGGCGCCCTCTTCGCCCTCGGTTTCAAGGTGCCCAAGCGAGGCCCGCAAGACGCTCCGGACGAGGCATTCGGTGAAGGCCGGGTCGCCCGCGATGAGCTGCGCGAGCTCGGCGCCGTCCGCGAAGGAGCCTTGTTTGTCAAAGTTGCCGGAAGGGTCGATGGTGACTCCATTCTCAGTGAGTCGATGGCGTCCGATCGCGTCGAAATTCTCGAAGCTGAGACCCAGGGGATCCGTCAGCGAATGGCAGCCGGCGCAGGACGGATTCTCCTGATGGTAGGCGAGTCGCTCGCGCATCGTCTTCAGGTTCGCGTTGTCTGGAAACTCAGTGGTCACGTTGTTTGGCGGTGGGTTGATCGATTGGCACAACAATCGTTCCCGGATGAACTTGCCGCGCAAGGTGGGCGAGGTCAGCTCGATGTGAGCCTGCGTCGAGAGAAAACTCGCCTGACCGAAGAAGCCTGCGCGCGGCTGGTCGGCCGGAAACGAAACCTCCTGCCATTCTCCTGCGGGTGGCTGTGCGATGCCGTAGAGCGCCGCGAGTTCGGCGTTGACGAAGGTGTGGTCCGAGCTGAAAAATTCCGTAAAGTCGCTGTTTTTCTTCCACACCACGTCGGCCAGCAAACGCAAGGTTTCCTCACGCATCGAGGCTGCAAGAGTGGGCGTAAACTCCGGATAAAGCTCATTGCTTTTCGTCAATGTTGCGAGCCGTCGGAGGCCGAGAAGCTCGTCGTAGAGTGCACTGACTGCCCCCTCGGCTGCGGGCCGTGCCACGAGCACCTTCGCAGCGGCACGCACGTCTTCGGGGGACTCGAGACCTCCCGCGTCGGCGAGGTCCAATAGCTCCCGGTCGGGCGTCGTGTCGTTCAAAAAGAAGGACATGCGGGTCGCCAGCTCGCGGGGCGTCAGCCGCCGGAGGCTCGGAGCTTCCGGGACCGGTTCGCCCACTTCAACCTGATAGACGAAACTCGGACTCTGCAAGATCGTGGCGATCCCGTATTCGAGCGCCGAATCGAAAGACGAATAGACTTTGCCTGCCGCGAGTCCGATCTGGGTGAGTTCTTTGGCTTCGACATCGGTGACCGGTCGGCGAAACGCCAGGCTCCCGAAGTTTCGGAGGAAAATCTCCAAGCAAGCCCCGTCCTCGGCGCCGGTGGGCACGCACGCGAGGTAATCGTCGAGCTTTTCGTCCGCTTCCACGGCCGCCTCAGCGACGAGCCGCGCCGATTTCTCGTACTCGACGACGGCCAGATCGCCCACGTTGAGCTGAGCCGCGCCGACCAGATCGAAACCGTTCAGCGGCTGATCGGCCGGCGGGATCGCCGCGGCCTGTGCGGTGGGACCGAGTAGATCGCCGATCGAATTGCGATAGTGGCGCGCGAGCAACCGTCGCATCGTCGGCGCAGGTGGCTCGAAGGGTTTTGCCTTCGGCACTTCGGGAGTGGGCGGGGGCGCGGCCGGTCCATCCCCGAGCTCCCCTGCGCAGGCCACGAAACCGCTGAAAACGAGGGCCAGAAGCAGGCCGGCACGGGGGCGCAGAGGGCGTCTTTGCACGAGCCGAGGATACACCGGCTCGGCGAGCTTTCGAGCTTATTCGTTGCGACGTGTGATACCGTCTCGGCGATGTCTCGATGCCGCTTCCGCCAGCTCTCACACGTGCTGCGCTCGGTGGTTCCGCTGGCCATCGTAACGCTCGTCGTGGGTTGCGCGGAGCCATCGCTCGAGCACGCCGAGGAGGACTTGAAGGCGCGGCCGGCCTCCCAGGTCGAGCTGAAGATCACCGTGAAGTCGAATCAGATCGATAAGGCGCAGGCTGGCCTGAAGCTCGTTGCGTCGCAGGCGGAGCGTCGCGAGGTTTTCTTTTACGACACGCACGAGCTCGCTCTCTTCGAGCGCGGGGTGATCCTTCGCGCCCGGAAAAAGCTGGGTGCCAAAGACGATTCGACGGTGAAGCTCCGCCCGCTGACGGCAGGGGAGGTGGAGAAGTCTTGGTTCGCGATGGACGGTTTCAAGTGCGAGGTCGATAGCGTCGGTAACAAGTCGGTCGAGTCTTGCTCGCTGACCTCGCCGCAAGATTCGGGCGAAATCGACGAAGTTCGCGCAGGCGGGCGGGCGATTAAAAAGCTCTACGCCGCGACTCAGGAGCTTTTCCTCGCCGACTACGCTGAGACGCCCGCGTGGAACGAGCTCGAGGTGCTTGGGCCGGTGGCCGTGCAAGCGTGGCAGCTCCACCGGTCCGAAGTCGCCTCGGACGTCAACGTGGAGTTGTGGACTTTGCCTGACGGAGCGCGCGTGCTCGAGGTGTCCACGCGCGCGTCGGTCAAGGCCGCGACGGCTCGCCTCGCAGAGCTCACTGCGCTGTTGAAGAAGCTCGGCCTCGACGCGAGCGGTGCGCAGGAGACCAAGACCAAAGCCGCGCTCACCTTCTTCACCACGGACCCGCTCTGAGCTGACGAGCGTCGATCGCCACGATCGCCCGCGTCGCGTGGTTCGAGAGCGCGCCGAGCCACCGTTTCACGGACGACCTTCCTCAAAGAGGACGGCGTGGCCCAAAGAGGACCGCGTGGCTCGTCGCTCTGCGATGCTCAGAGCGTGCCGTATTCGGCGCAGCCCCAAGCCTTGATGATCAGGTGCCACTCGTACGTCCCGAACGGGCTTGAATCACCCTTTGCCTTGACCGTCCAGGTGCCGCCGTTGGTCAGCTTCATCTGGGTATCGAGGGGAATGGTCTGCTGCTTGTTGAGGAGGTGCAAGTCCTTCACGAGGCCGAGCGCGACGGACACGATCCCCGAGACGCCACCGATGCCCGTGAGCACATAACCCGCGTCGCCTGGAACGACGCCGCCGACGTCTTTCGCGGCTTTGCCGATGCCGTCCACCAGTGCGGCGTACCCGGCATTGTCCTTCTGACTGAAGCAGTCGTAAGTGATTTGAATCGTTCCGCCAGGCGTCGTTTCCTTCTTTTGACCCCAGAGGATCCCCGAGGCTATCGAGAGAACCTGCGACTTGCCCTCGCCGATGGAACCCGTCGGTCCGACGATACGGATCTCGCTGCTGCTCAGGGCTTCGGCCTGCGTCAGGCAATAGATGGTGTCACCGCTGATGTAGGAGTCTTTGTTTGGAACCTTGATCTCCGAGATGCCAATCCGCAGGAGCGGAGCGCCGCATTCGAGAGTGCCGCCCGGCGGATCGGCGTCGCCGAGGGACGGCGGCGGGACGGGTAGGATCACGACCGGAAACTTCGCGCGGTACTCGACCACCGATTGAAGTCCGGCGACGACGAGCTGTTCACGCAAGAGCTTCGTGTCTTCGGGTGACTCCAAGAAGGCTTGACGAAAGACGTTCACCGCGGCTGGCTCCCCCGGGGTGGGCTGGTCGAGCGCCGCGACGACGAGCCGCATTGCCGGGGTCGCGGCTTGCACCCATGCGCTCAAACGCGCACGATCTTCGGCGAGCGGGACGCGGCCGTTGATGGCGACGTCGAGCTGCGGAAATGCCGTGAGTTTGGCCGGTGGGATCGTGACGTTGTCGCATTTCGGAGCGATGTCGCAAGGAGCGCAAACGCCACAATCGACCTCGCAGGTGTGGCAATTCTCCGTGTCGTCGCAGACCTTGTTTGGGCAGGGCGAAGGCGCGCCGCCGGCTCCCGAGGTCGTGACCATCTCCCCGGACGTCGTGTTGCAGACGCACTCCCCGAAGCCGGAGCCGTCCGGCAGGCACGTCTTCAGACCTTGGACATCTGCAAGACACTCGCAGGTCGCTTTATGCCCAGGTGCGCAGAGCGTATCGGCGCTGCCGCCCGCTCCGCTGCCGGTGGTGACTTTGGTGTCGGCGGCTGAGCATGCCGCGACAATGCCCGTGAACGTGAGGAGGCCAAAGGAAAGGAGTCGCTTCACCGTCATGGGCTGGAGGCTATCACACCGTTCTGAGGATGGCGAAAGAGCGCGCTCACGGTTTCGATCCGCTTGCGAAGGCCGTGTACGGGGATTCGTTTTTGACACGTGATTCGAGGCTTCCGCGAGATGTTTTGCTGGTTTTTCTGCGCGCTTGAACGTTTTGCCTTCCTGATAAAAAGTCGAGCTCGGGCGCGACGCTGCCCTTGTATAAAAATTCGGAGCACCCTCGCGAGCCCTGCGTTAGACGCCACGCACGCGGTCAGCCATGGCTCACGATGTTCGAACAGCGCCTCCAGTCACTTCGTCCACGGAGTCTCAGGACTCCGCACGCTCAAAGGACGCCGCACGCTCGCGGCTGAGGACCGAGGCACGATCGCTCCTCAAGCTCGCATGGCCGCTGGCGTTGAGCTTCACCGGAAACACGCTGATGGGTTTTGTGGCGACCGCGCTCGTCGGTCGAGTGAACGCCATCGAACTGGCCG
>CANMZR010000312.1 GCA_947502375.1 Polyangiaceae bacterium | reverse complement strand
TGCGGGGTTTGCGACGGCGGCGCGCTCATGGACCCAATAGATCACCGCGGCGACGAGCGCACTCGATAGTCCAAGAAACTGGGAGGTCGAGAGCGCCAACCGCTCGGGCGACGCGAAAGCCGCGGGCCTGAGCGCGATGGCGGCGATGCAGGCCGGCACGAAAGAAGTTGCTTGTAGAACCTTGCGCAAGGTGTTGTTGAGCACGAGCCGGGACGTCGTCAAAGTGAATGCCGTGGCGAAGAGCGCGAGGCAAAACGGCAGCAGCAAGTGGCGCGGCGCTGAGAATGGAACCTGACCTCGCTCGGGGTCGTCACGAACGAGCTCGAGTAAAAACCGGAGCGCGCCATAACCGAACGTACCGACGAAGAAGACTTGCCCACGAAAACGTTGCTGCTTGCGAACCCGCAAGAGGAGCAGGAACAAAAGGCCCCCGACGAGCGACTCGTAAAGTTGGGTCGGATGCACCGGAAGTGACGCGGTGGCGGTTGGCGAAATCAAGCCACGGTTGAGGTGCTCGAGCCAAGCCGGCGAGCCGGCCCCGTCGGCGATGAGTCCCGCGGGCCATTTTGGAAATGTGCCGAGACCCTTGAGCCACGACGGAGCGGATGCACCGAGCGGGCGGCCATAGTCGCAACCGAACAGATAACAACCGAGGCGCGTTATCGCGAGGCCCGACGCGAGACTTGGGATCGCCGCATCCGCCCACGGCAAAAGCCGCACGCGCTTCCACTTCATGAAGACGTAGGAGCCCAAAAATCCGCCGAGAAACCCGCCATAGGCCACGAGCCCGCCGCCGCGAAAGGCGAAAACGTCCGCCAGCGAGTGAAAGTCTTTCGGACTTGTGACGAGAAACATCACGCGCGAGCCGAGGAGCGCCACGAGCGCGGTGACGACATAGCAGTTCGCCATTTGCTCGCGGTCGAGACCATCTTTCGCGCACAGGCGCAGTGTCAAAAACCAGCCGACGACCAACGAGAGTCCCAACATCACCCCATAACTGAAGATGGGGACCTCCCCGACTCGACCGAGGAATGGGATGTTCCACCGCGGGATCGGAATGCGGAACAGGACCGGATGCATCGGGTTCCATTACGTTCGATGCCGGCGGCGGGCAAGCGAGGTCACGATCCGGAGGCGGCGTCTGACCGGACGCCACTCGAACACCTTGAGATTCTGGCCCGCGAGTGCTTCTGTTACAAGTGTCAGTCACCCGAGTCGCAAGCGAAACCGTCGTCGATGGATCCAAAGCTACTGCAATCCACGTTGGATGACCTTGAGAGCGACATCGAGCGCTTGAAGGCCCTCTATCAGCAGTACTTCATGGGGCTCGAAAAAAAGCCCCCAGCCGTGCTGCGCAAGAGAGTCGACCGCGTGATCTGGCAGTTGCGCCGCGAACGGTTGGCGACGGCGGCCTCCCGTTTCAAATTCCAGCAAATCATCCAGCGTTACAACACGTACGAGCAATATTGGGGCCGCATTCTCAGACAAATTGAGAATGGAACCTACCAACGCGACGTCATTCGCGCGGCGAAGCTCGTTGGAACAGAAGCCGCGAAGGACGCTCTTGGAAAAGCGGTTTCGGGTCAGGCGTTCGAGCGCGCGATGGGCAATGCTCCGCAACGACCCAGAGAGTGGAACGTCAGCGAGGCCGATGAACTCGACCCGCCGACGTTCGACGATGACGATGACGAGCCGACGCCACCGAGCCGAGTCATGGTGCTTCCCGACCCGCGTCCCCCATGGGAAGTGACGCCGGCCCAGACGCCGCCAGCTCCGGCATCGCGAGCATACACCCTGCCCGTCCCGGGTTCCGTCATGCACGGCTATCCCGCTGCGCCGAGCTACCCGCAACCGCCGAGCTACCCGCAACCGCCGGGCTACCCGCAACCGCCGGGCTACCCGCAACCGCCGGGCTACCCGCAACCGCCGGGCTACCCGCAACCGCCGGGCTACCCGCAAGGCAACAACGCGGGGCCAGGTGCGGCGGGCCGGGGCCACGCCGGTTTCGACCCAACGCCAAGCGGCGGCTATCCTGCGGCACCTCCCCCGCGCCCTTCGCCGGCGCTCCGAGACATGGGGCTTGCCCCTTCGCCGGCGCCGCCATCGGTCGCGAATCGCCCACCGCCACCACCACCACACGAAGCTCCGCGTGCGGTAACCAGAGGAGTCCCGAGCGAAGCGCGAACGCGACAAATTTACAACGAATACGTGGAGGCCCGGCAGCGGGCGGGCGAGTCGACCGAGCGTCTCACGTTCGAACGGCTTTCGAAAAGCCTATCGGACCAAACGGAGAAACTACGCGCGCAACATCCCAATCGTGGGCTCGACTTCGAGGTCGTTCAGCGCGATGGAAAGCCGATCATTCGGCCGATTGTGAAGTGAGTCTTCGCCGAACGAACGGCGCCTGGAGTCACGACTCAACCGAGACCGCGGCGACGCATCCCGCAACCGGAGGCATCGCAGTACAAGATGGTGCGATTCGTCCCGTCCTGGCTTTGCACCCGAGCGCACAAGGTGGCTAAATCTTCGTCGGCATCGATGACATCCCCAACGCTGGGACGCCCATCCTCGTAGGTCACAGCCTCAAAGGCTACCCACCGCTCCGTGAACTCGGGCATCGAGCAGAGCTCCGACCAGAGCATCCGTCGAGGAACGAAACTCGCCTCGGAGCGTCCCGCAAAGGTGCCGTACCAAACTTGACGCACCATCGCCATCGCCGAGGACCGGCGTAAGGGAGCACTGTCTTTGCCTGCTTTTGGCACTCAAATCCCGGCCCCCCCGAGGTATTCGAACGCTTATGCCCGTCCTGAAACCTTGTCAAGTGAGACGTTTTCGAGCTTGACCCATAGAGCATGGGGGGGTTTGCTCGTGTTAGGATGCGTTCCACGCTTTTGATCGCAATGATTCTCGAAGGCTGCGCAAGTTCGAGCGGCGCTGGTTCCCAGACACCGTCCAGCCCAATCCTTGGGACGAATTCGGTAGGCAGCCGCCCAGGCGCCGAGCACGCCCTTCCTACCGATCGTGAGCCCGCCCACGCGGAGTCGGTGACCGCAGTCGCAAGCCCGAGCGCCGGCAACTCGCAGGAGGCCCAAGCCGCAACCCGAAACGCTACCCAGACGGCCGGGCGCGCGATTGACGTGGAGATTCAAGAAGACGATTGCAACCTGCTTTCGGAAACCTACGAGCGGGTGTGGCTGCGCGAGGCCGAGGAAAAAGCATCGAAGAGCCCTGCGACGGTGGTTTCCACGAACCCGAACAACGAAGCGACGGCGCTACGCGCGCTGGCAGTCACGACCGCCGAGAATTGGCGCAAGGCCTGCACGAGCATCGCTGGTAGCTCCATGCCGAGGGGAAACCTGGTTTGCGCTTCGAAAGCCAAGACCCTGGCGCGTTTCAACGACTGCTGGGACGGCAAGACCGACTGAGCGCTTACTTCCCCGCGGCGAGGTCCACGAAGCGCTGCTCAGGACCTGGCGGCCACATCATTTGCACGGCGACGGTCGGTGAGCCGCCCTCGGATTTGTAGCCGTGCGACTGGCCGGGCACAAAGGCGTAGGACGTCCCGGCCATGAGGGGACCGATCTCATCGGCAACCGTCACTTCACCGGAACCGCGCAGCACGTGAACGACCTCCCACTCGACACCATGAACGTGCGGAGGAGCACCGATTCCGGGCTCGCTATAAAGGATGCCGAAGTAGGCTTTCCCGGTCCGAAAAACGAGCCGCGCGTGCGCCCCACCGCCCGCCCACTCAAGCTCAGGCAGCGCACCGAGATCGACCTTCTCGCAGCGTCCGACCTTGCCTGAAGCTGCATGCTGAGGACCGCCGAGCGGGGCATCTCCAGCGACTCCGAACACCGCATCCGCGTGGCCCTTGACGGAAGCACCGCCGCCAAGGATGCGGTACGCTTGCCATGGGGTGACGGCGCCGCAACCTTCAACGGTCAGCTGTCCGCGAAGGACGAGTCCATACCAATCGAGTGCAGGGTTTGCGGGAAGCTTCATCGCCCCCCCCTCGAAGCGTACCGACCAGAGGCTCGCCGGAGCGCGGGGGTCGACCAGCCGAGGAACCCCAGCGCAGGACGCGACGGAGCACGTTGCGTCCGCCATGAAACGAGCTTCCGGCAGGAGCGGCAGCGCACCGCGAAAGCAGCCGCTGAGCGCGGCGAGTCCAAGGAGAGTGAGCGAGCGCTTCATTCGCAGCGCCGAAAAGGCATTCCCTCGATGTTGGGGCCGGCTGCGACAACGCACTGCATCGCCGCGGGACAAACGGCGTCGATGGTGCAATCACGACTGCACACACTCTTGGACGTACAGTAGCCGAACGCGCAGTCCCGTGCTTTGGTGCACGGCACTCCTGGTTCGCCGGTGCCAACCGGGAAACACAGGCCGATGCGCTCGGCACCGACGCTACCGACACCGACGCAAGCAAACCCCGCAGGGCAGCCACCCTTGTAACGGCACGAGTCCACGCAGGCGTCACCGGGTGACCCGGGAGTCGTCTGGTCCGAGTTGCAGTTCACCACCGGAGGCCCCGGCACCACAAATTGATCAAAGTCAATGTGCTGGCCGTCGTTGCACAGCGCAACCGGCTGCAGATTCGCGTCGCAATGGTACTCGACCGGCGAAAACCCCCCTGGCAATGACCCGAGGATCGCCGAGGGCCGCCGACAGAGCCCGTCACAAGTCCACGGAGCCAGCGGCGTCGCACGTTGCGGACAGTCGGCCGCCCCCGTGCAAGCGAGCGTGCAGCCTCCTAGAATCAAGCTTGCGGACACATCGCATGCGGCCGGCACGAGGCACGCAGACGAGTCGGCCTGCGAGCAATAAGCCGCGGCCTTCACGCAAACCTTCAACGGGGGGTTCCCCACCGGCTGGCAGCCGAAACCGGCCGGGCAATCGGCGCCGGATGCGCAAGCGCCGGTGCAATAGTGGGCCCCCGTGAGGCAGCCGAAGTTGCAGGCCGTGGGCTCCGAACAGGCTCGCCCAACATCGCTCGTAAGGCAGTGTTTGCCGCCCCGGTCGATGCAGCGGGTGCCGGCCATGCAATCCGAGTCAAGGGCGCACGTGCGAGTGCAGCGGCTCACACCGTTGACGGTCATGAGCTGGCACGAAAGCTCGACGCTGCAATCGCCCGCACCTTCGCAACGCTCAAGCAATTGCCCACCCATCCCACCACCGGTGGTTGTGGTACCACTCGCACTCATCGAGCCGGTGCCCGCGCCGGTCGCGGTGGCCCCCGCCGTCACGGACCCACTCGAACCATCCGCCGCCTCGCATTGCGCGAGCAGATTGCACAGGTAGCCTTTAGGGCAATCAAGGGCAGCTTCAACGCAATTCAAACGGCACCCGCCGTCGAAGCAATAGCCCTCGCTGCAATCGCTATTTCGGGCGCACGGCGGAATTCCCGCGCACCCACCTTCCGCCAGTGTCGCAGCGGCGAACAACGCACAGAGTGCTCCGACGACTCGGCCGCGCCACATCGTCGAAAGGTACCACACGCTCAGCCAGAGCCGCGCTAGAGTCTTTCTCATCTTGAACGAGTACACTCGACGCGAAGAGATCTTCTGGACGCTGGTGACGGTCTGCTTGCTGGTCCCAGCGACCGTCGGGGCGTCGCTGGCCCTTTGGCGGGCGAAAACACAGGGGCCGCTGGTCCCGGATGCCGCGGTCATCGCAACGGCGAAACGCGCCAAAGATACCGAAGAAGACTTCGCGAAAGCGCGCTGTTCGGTCGTCGCGAAAAAACTGGGCGAAGAGGTGACGGTCTTCAAACAACGCGCGGCGAGCGCCGAGAAAGAGGCCAAAGACGCCGCCGAAAAGGGGAAAAAAGTCTGGCCAGTCCCCGTCTTGACCTTCGCAATTCCAATCGCACCTGCGCAAAGTGTCCTGAAGCAAGGCAAGGCGCTCGCCCAGGCGA